>JAJKJG010000051.1 GCA_021154065.1 Methylobacterium sp. | reverse complement strand
GCTCGCCGCGATCTTCTTCGCCGGCCAGACCAATGTGAACGGACGCAACCTGCTCGAGGCGATGCTGATCTATCCGCTCGCCATCGGCGCCGCCTGCATCGCGACCTCGATCGCCGGCACCTTCTTCGTCAAGCTCGGGCAGAACCAGTCGATCATGGGCGCCCTCTACAAGGGCCTGATCGCCACCGGCGTGCTCTCGGTCGGCGCCATCGCGATCGTCAATCTCTTGGTCTTCGGCGGCTTGTCGACGACGACGCGGTTTACGACCAACGGCGGGGCGACCTTCAGCTCGCTGGCGCTGTTCTGGTGCGCGGTCGTCGGGCTCGCCATCACGGCGCTCATCGTCGTCATCACCGAGTACTACACCGGCACGAACTTCCGCCCGGTGAAGTCGATTGCCGAGGCCTCGCGGACCGGCCACGGCACGAACGTCATCCAGGGCCTCGCGGTCTCGCTCGAATCGACGGCGCTGCCGGCGATCGTCATCGTCGCCGGCATTATCGCGACCTACTCGCTCGCCGGCCTGTTCGGCATCGCGATCGCGGTCACCGCGATGCTGGCGCTCGCCGGCTTCATCGTCGCGCTCGACGCCTTCGGGCCGGTGACCGACAATGCCGGCGGCATCGCCGAGATGGCCGGGCTGCCGAAGGAGGTGCGCAAGTCGACCGACGCCCTCGACGCGGTCGGCAACACGACCAAAGCCGTGACCAAGGGCTACGCCATCGGCTCGGCGGGCCTCGGCGCGCTCGTGCTGTTCGCCGCCTACACCTCGGACCTCAACTTCTTTATCGCCGAGGCGAACCGCGCCGGATCGACCGCCTACCAGTACTTCCGCGGGGTCACCGTCGACTTCTCGCTGTCGAACCCCTACGTCGTCGTCGGCCTCCTGCTCGGCGGCCTCATTCCCTACCTCTTCGGCGGCATCGCCATGACGGCGGTCGGACGCGCCGCCGGCGCGGTCGTCGAGGAGGTGCGCCGCCAGTTCCGCGAGAACAGCGGCATCATGGAGGGCACGGTACGGCCGGACTACGCCCGCGCCGTCGATATGCTGACCCGGGCCGCCATCAAGGAGATGGTCGTGCCCTCGCTCCTGCCGGTGCTGTCGCCGATCGTCTTGTACTTCGTCATCACCTGGATCGCCGGCAAGAACCAGGCCTTCGCCGCGGTCGGCGCGATGCTGCTCGGCGTCATCGTCAACGGCCTCTACGTCGCGATCTCGATGACGTCCGGCGGCGGCGCCTGGGACAACGCCAAGAAGTACATCGAGGACGGCCATTTCGGCGGCAAGGGCTCGGAAGCCCACAAGGCCGCCGTGACCGGCGACACCGTCGGCGACCCCTACAAGGACACCGCCGGCCCCGCCGTGAACCCGGCGATCAAGATCACCAACATCATCGCGCTTCTGCTGCTCGCGATCCTGGCGCACAGCTGAGCGCGACCGTCCGCCGAACGAAAAAGCCCCGCGGCGCACATCGCGGGGCTTTCTTCTTTGGGGCGTTCTTGTTGGCGCCGGGCGCGCCGATTTACGGGTTCGGCACCCAGCTGCCGAGGCCGCGGAAGAGTTGGCTCAGGAAGTTGAGGTCGCCGCCGCCGGCCGCCGTCGTCCGCGACACGAAGTCGAAGATCTTGCCGTCCTGCAGCCCGTACAGCGCGACGCGCTCGACCTTGAGGTTCTGGCCGAAATAGACCGCGGTCACCCGCTGGTCGACGACGCTGTCGCCGAGAAAGGCGACGCGGCGCCGGGATAGCTGGCTGATGTAGTACCAGGATTTGTTGCCGACCGTGGACACCGTCGACGGCGTGCCGAGGATGTTCAGCACCTGCTCCGCGTTCATGCCCGCCTGGACCTGGTTCACGGCACGCTCGTCGACGAGATAGCCGCGGTGGAACTCTTCGCCGATGGTGCAGGCGGCCACGGCGAGCCCGAGGAGGGCCGCGGCGCCAAGGCGCACAAGGATGCTGGGATGGTGACGCGTCATTCCGGGAATCCAGAGAGCCGGCGCTTGGAGCTTGCGCCCGATGAGGGGGATGCCGTAACGCCGGGTTGCGGCTTTGACAAGGCAGAGCTCCGCCGCCTTCTTCGGCCGCCGGATGACGATCTTCAGCCACTTCCGACGAAACCCGCGCGCCGCTCTCATCGCGGCGCTGCATCGGCGCATCGCCGAGGCCGCCCGCGACCCCGCCCTTTATGCGCGGCTCGGCGTCGCTGACACCGTCGAGGGCCGGTTCGCGTGCCTGACCCTGCACGTCGTTCTGGTGCTCCGGCAGCTCCGGCGGCTGCCCGCGCCGGCCCGGGAGGTCGCTCAGGAGCTGGTGGATTTCGTCTTTCGCCAGCTCGACGCCTCGCTGCGCGAGCTCGGGGTCGGCGACATGGGCGTGCCGAAGCGCATGAAGAAGCTCGCACAGGCATTCTACAGCCGCGCCGCCGCCTATGACGCGGTGCTCGACTCGCGCGACGACGCACGCTTGGCGGCGGTTCTCGCCGAGCATTTCGACGCCGCGCCGGAGGCGCTTTTCGGCCTTGCGCGTTATGCTCTTGCGGTCGAGACCGCGCTTGCCGCGCGTTCGCTGGAGGCTTTCTTGCAAGACGGACCGGGCCTGCCCTCGCCCGCCGCCTTCGCGGAAGAGGATGTCCGATGACGCCCGAATCGGTTGGTCCGCTCTCCCGCCCGGTATCGGTGCGGCATCTCCCGCCGGAGGGCCTCGAGGTCGCCGTCGAAGCAACCCCCGAGGAGCGGGCCGCGCTCGCCAAGGATTTCAAGCTCGAGGCGATCCACGCCCTCGAAGGGCGCTTCCGGCTCACCGGGACGGCCGAGCGGGTTCACGTCGAAGGCGTCGTGACGGCGCGGGTCGGCCAGATCTGCGTCGTAACCCTCGAGCCGTTCGACGACGTCATCGAGGAGGAGGTGAAGGTCGATTTCGCTGGCGGCGGTGGCGGAGCAGATGCCGGTGACGAGCCGCCGGACGAGATCACGGGCGGCCAGATCGACCTCGGCGCGCTGGCGGCCGAGTTCCTGATGCTTGGCCTCGATCCCTACCCGCGCAAGCCCGGCGCCGACTTCTCCTTCGAGGGCGACGACCAGGACCGCGAATCACCCTTCGGGGCCCTGAGGGCGCTGAAGCCCGAGGGCTGAGGTCCCGCGCGCCCGAGAAAGCGGTTGCTCGCTGAGGGCGAACAGCTATTTTCCGCCGTTCTCGCCTCCCGGGAAAGCCAAGCATTCATGCCGAAGCCAGTGCGGATCTCGCTCGACGCGATGGGCGGCGATCACGGCCCCGCCGTGGTGGTTCCGGGGGCGGCGCTTGCACTGGAGCGCCATCCCGGCCTGCGTTTCCTCATGTTCGGCGACGAGACCGTCATCCGGCCTCTTCTCGACGCGAAGCCCGCGCTCAAGGACGCCGTCGAGCTTCGCCACACCGACGTCGCCGTGCGCATGGAGGACAAGCCGAGCCAGGCGGTGCGGGCTGGGCGGCGCACCTCCTCCATGTGGCTCGCGATCCAGGCGGTGCGCGACGGCGAGGCGGATGCCGCGGTCTCGGCCGGCAACACCGGCGCCCTCATGGCGATGTCGAAGATCTGCCTCAAGACCATGGCCCATATCGAGCGCCCGGCGATCGCCGCCCTGTGGCCGACGCTGCGCGGGGAAAGCGTCGTGCTCGACGTCGGGGCGACGATCGGGGCCGACGCCATGCATCTCGTCGACATGGCGATCATGGGCTCGGCGATGGCCCGCATTCTCTTCGACATCGAGCGGCCGACGGTCGGGCTCCTCAATGTCGGCATCGAGGAGATCAAGGGCATCGAGATCGTCAAAGAGGCCGGACGGCTGCTGCGCGAGGCCGATCTGCCGGGGCTCGCCTATCACGGCTTCGTCGAAGGCGACGACCTCGGCAAGGGCACCGTCGACGTGGTCGTGACCGAAGGCTTCACCGGCAACATCGCGCTGAAGACCGCCGAGGGCACGGCCAAGCAGATCGCCGAGTACCTCAGGAGCGCCATGAGCCGCACTTTAACGGCGAAGATCGGATACCTATTTGCCCGGCAGGCGTTCGACGCCCTTCGCGACAAGATGGATCCGCGCAAGGCCAATGGCGGCGTGTTCCTCGGCCTTGACGGCATCGTCATCAAGAGCCATGGCGGCACCGACGCCCTCGGCTTCGCGAGCGCCATCGATATCGCCTACGACATGGCGCATTACGAGCTGATGGGGACGATCCGGGACATGCTGGAGCAGACCCCCGCGATCGCCTCCGCCTGAAGGATCGGGACCTTGGCCACCATTCGTTCCGTCGTCTGCGGCAACGGCTTTTATTTGCCGGAGCGCATCCTGACGAACCGCGAGCTCGCCGGCATGGTCGACACCTCGCATGAGTGGATTCTGCAGCGGACCGGGATCGAGGAGCGTCACATCGCCGCCGAGGGCGAGACCACCTCGATGCTCGGCCTGAAGGCCGCCGAGCGCGCGCTCGCCGACGCCAAGCTCGAACCGAAGGACATCGATCTCATCGTCTGCGCGACCTCGACGCCGGACTACACCTTCCCGTCGACGGCGACGCAGATCCAGGCCGGATTGGGCATCCACCACGGCGCCGCCTTCGACCTGCAGGCGGTGTGCACCGGCTTCGTCTACGGGGTCGCGACGGCCGACAAGTTCCTCACCTCCGGCTCGCACAAGCGCGCCCTTGTCATCGGCGCCGAAACCTTCTCGCGCATCCTCGACTGGAAGGACCGCACCACCTGCGTCCTGTTCGGCGACGGCGCCGGCGCGATCGTGCTCGAGGCACAGCTCGGCGAGGGCACGCCGCAGGACCGCGGCGTCCTGACCTCGCATCTGCGCTCGGACGGCGCCCACCGCGACAAGCTCTACGTCGATGGCGGCCCGGGCTCGACGAAGACCACCGGCTGCCTGAGGATGGAGGGCCGCGAGGTCTACCGCCACGCCGTCAGCATGGTGACGGACGTCATTCACGACGCCTTCAAGACGACCCGCACGACGGCGGAGGACATCGACTGGTTCGTCCCGCATCAAGCGAACAAGCGCATCATCGACGCCACCGCCGAGAAGCTCGGCATCGCCCCGGAGAAGGTCGTCCTGACCGTGAACAAGCACGGCAACACCTCGGCCGCCTCGATCCCGCTCGCGCTCGGAGAAGCCCGCGCCGACGGGCGGATCAAGCAGGGCGACCTCGTCATGATCGAGGCGATGGGCGGCGGCTTCACCTGGGGTGCGGCGCTGATCCGCTGGTGAGGATCGGCCGCGGGATTTTCGTGGGGACGATCGCGGGAAACTCCATTGACCCCGTGAACCGCTCTGATTAGCGTTCCTTTTCAGATAGATACGCGCGGTTGCTGAAATCGGTCGGTGAGGGGGTGGCGATGGCCGGACGCACGGTGACACGGGCCGATCTCAGCGAGGCCGTGTACCAGAAGGTCGGTCTGTCGCGGACCGAATCGGCGGCGCTTGTCGAGCTCGTCCTCGACGAGCTTTGCGACTGCCTGACCGCCGGCGAGACGGTGAAGCTTTCCTCCTTCGGCTCCTTCGTCGTGCGCGACAAGGGCGAACGCGTCGGGCGCAACCCCAAGACCGGGATCGAGGTGCCGATCGAGCCGCGCCGGGTGATGGTGTTCAAGCCCTCGAACGTGCTCAAGGCACGCATCAACGGTATCGAGACCGACGAGAGCGAATGAGCCCGGTGATGAGCGCCGTCGGCCGCCCCGAGCAGGCTCGCGCCATGGAGAAAAGCCCGGACGCTTTCCGGACCATCAGCGAAGTCGCCGACGACCTCGACCTGCCTCAGCACGTGCTGCGGTTCTGGGAGACGCGCTTCGCGCAGATCAAGCCGCTGAAGCGCGGCGGCGGGCGGCGCTACTATCGGCCCGACGACGTCGATCTTCTGAAGGGCATCCGCCATCTCCTCTATGGCGAGGGCTACACGATCAAGGGCGTGCAGCGGATCCTCAAGGAGGACGGCCTCCGTTTCGTGCAGGCGATCGGACGCGGCGAGCAAAGCGTCGAAGCCCCGCCGGCGGGTGCCGCCCCCGAGGAGCCGGTCGAGGACGAGGGCGCCGCCGCCGTCGCGGCGCCGGCGAGGCCGGGTACGACGGCCGCGGCGCCGAGCCCGACTGGGCTTGCTCCGTCGCCGGATGGCCGCACCCTTCCGATGTTGCCGAAGGCGGACGTCGCCCGCCTGAAGGCCGTTCTCGACGAGCTCCTCGAATGCGAGCGCGTGCTGTCGACCCTGACGACCCCCGATTCGAGCGACGACGAGCTCTCGCGCGGTTGAGCCGCGCCCCCCTCAGCCGCGCCGCCGCGGACGCTTCGAAGCCGACCGGGTCAGGCCGGCGGGCCTGGCGGCGCCGGGGGCGAGCAGACGATCGATCAGCAGGAACGCCGCCGCGCGGTTCTCCTGATAGGTCGGCTCGATCTGGCTTGCCGGCACCACGAGCCTCCCTCCTCGGCCGAGCTCGGGCGGAGCTCGATGGTGAAGGACGGGATGGCGTAGGTGCCATAGGTCCAGTCCGTCGTGTCGCCGGCGGTCCGGTACAGCTGCGAGGACTGCTCGGGGACGTACGCGACGCCATGCACGGCCTTGATGGCGCCGGCCATGTCCTTGGCGAGGCCGCTCAACGCCGCCCGGTCGACGGGATCGACGATCTCGTCGACGGTGTAGCCCCACGGGTAGAGGATCAACTGCGAGTAGCTGTGGTAGGTGATCAGCCCGGCGAACTTCTCTGCCGCGACGAGGTCGCGGATCGCTCTCGTCTCCGGCTCGGAGAAGGCCCGCGGGCCGATATAGGTATCGTCGCTCGGCACGTGGCTCGACGTGTTGATGTTGAGCACGCCCCACATGTAGCCGTAGTTCCGATTGGGATCGACGCCGAACGAGCCGTCCGGATTGGGGCGCCGGTTCTTGCGCCAGAGCCGGTTATGGTCTCGGCAGAACGCGTGACCGTCGGGATTGACCATCGGTGCGATCCAGATCTCGCCGTTGCCGAGCCAGCCGGCGATGGGAGCCTCGTCCGCTCGCTCGATGAGCTCCCGCGCGAGCAGGAACGGCACCTCGACGGCAAGCCACTCCCGGGCGTGATGGCAGCCCATGAACAAAAGCTTGCGGACGCCGGCCTTCCGTTCGCCGATTCGGAGTGCCAGGATCGGCCGGTTCTCGAGGCTGCGCCCGATCTCCTTGATCTCGACAAGCTCCGGCCGCCTCGCGGCGAGCTCCCGCATGTCCTGCTCGAGGCTCTCTCCCGAATGGAAGCCATCGGTCGCCGCGCTGGTCGCAAACGTCGTGAGATGCTCGCTCACCGGAACGACGGGCTCGACGCGGTAACCCATCTTGCCGATGCGATCGAGCACCGCCTCCGTGGCACGCAGCACGAGCCGCTCCGGCTTCGACTCCCAGACGTCAAGCCCCAGCGGCATGCTCAAGAGCTGAGGCAGCGACCGATTCGGATCCTCGCTGGTGATGCGGGCAATGATTTCATCCATGAGATTTCCTCCGGATTACCGCGACGTCCCCATCCCCTTCTTGTTTGCTTCGGCCACGAACTCCGCCGCCGTACCAAGACGTTGGATGCAGGCGAGCTTGCGGCGTTGGATCTCGATCAGCGTGGCTTCCGGCGTCTTCGCGACGAGCGAGTCGGCGTCCCGCTGCCACACGTCGAGCGCATAAGGCAGCGCCAGAAGATCCTCGATCGTCGCGCCTTCTCGGGGGGAGAGGCGCACGATCCAATCGGTCGAGGATGGGGACATCGAACTCCCGCTGGTCCGGCGGCTCCGGACGGCTCCGGGCGCCCGAAGCGTCTGCCCCGTTCGGGCGCGTGTCAATCAGCCCGGATGCACGCCGTGATCGGTCCGAATCATCGATTGGCTTTGGCACTTTCAGAGGCCACGAGCGCCGGCTGACATCTGCTCTTCAGGGCCGTGCTTTTCCTCGTGCTCCGCACCCAGTTCTGTCGAGCGCTCGTCAACTAGCCTCGTTCATCTGCTTCGCGCCCGTCCCGCGCCCTCATGCGGCGGAGCCGGGACAAAGATGTGCGTTCCAAGGCCGAAGAAGGCGCCGAGGTTGAGAGGGTCGCACTCCGGTCGCCTGCGGCTTGCCTTCCTTCAGGATCAGGCCGGGCGGCGAGAGAATGACTTTGCGTTTGAAAATGACGGGCATGGCGTCCTTCGGTTGCTGCGAGGCGGTGCTCTCGGCTAAGTCGGCGGAGCGCTTCTCGTTCCAGCTTGAGCGCTAAGCGAGGAGGCATGACGGTACCCGCATGCTGGATCAGCACCAGTTGGTCGCCGACCTCGAAGCCGAGATCGACGACCTACGCGTCAGTGCAGAGCGCTGCCGCAAGATTGACATGGCTGCGAAAGCCGCGTTGGGCGTCGGCCTTGCTCTGCTGCTCGTGGGCTTTTTCTGGTTCACTGCGTCCGCGCTGGTGATCGGAATAGCCGCCGTGCTGGGATCGGTCGCGCTCGTCGGCTCGAATCGTGGCACGCTCGGAGAGATCATCACCGGCATCAGATTGGCCGAGGCGCGGCGGGCTGAGGTCATCGACGGCTTGCAGCTCGAGACCATCAGCCCCGAGGACGATCCGGGCGACTTTCATTATGAGCCGAGACGTGGGTGAGCCTGTCGACATTGGCACCGGGGACGCGGCCGTCGTGAGCCTCGTGCGCTATGACATTCGCCCCGACGCTGGCGGATGGACAATCTACGACCGGCAGACGAACGAGCCAGTGACGGTCGAGGGCCACCATACCGTCGGCCTTCTTCGCGCGGATGCCGAGGAGATTGCCGATCTCTGAACACCCTGTCCTTCATTGAGCGCCACCGCAGCGTCCACTGATCCCGAGCGATCGTTGAAGGCTCGCGAGAGAACGACTGCGCGAGTGCCGCGCACCAAAAGCAGGGCGGCCCGGTCTTGCCAGCGAGCTGGCGGTTTTAGAGAATTTTGGTCGGAGCGCCGAGATTTGAACTCGGGACCCCTAGTCCCCCAGACTAGTGCGCTAACCGGGCTGCGCTACGCTCCGACTTGGCGCCGCCATATAGAGGCTTGATCGGGAAGGCGCAATGCAACCTCCGGCCCGTCGGGGCGACGAACCGCGACGCGTCCCGAAGCGCCAGGCGGCATCAGACGCGCTCGCCTTCCTGGTGGAACAAGGGGAGTGTCCGCAGGAAAGCGCCTTGCGCTGCGTCAAGCCGCCCGCGCGTCCAGTCGATCGCCGCGCGGGCGAGCGGGTTCATGGTCTCGGACGGGATTGCGATCGCCTCGTCATGGTTGCCGAGGAGCGCGACGGCGCTTTTTTCGACCATGCCGGATACGGTGTCGACGAGGTAGGAGGGATCGGCGCCGTAGCCGACATAGTCGCCGAGGAACACGAAGCGAGCGGCGCCCAGGCGGCGCGCGTGCTCGAGACAGGCGTCGAGCGCCTCCCGGTTGCCGTGGATGTCGGTGAGGAGCGCGACGAGCATCGGCGGACCATAGCCGACCCGGGGCGGCCGTGACGCGCTACCCGCAGCTCCAGAATCGTTCAATCCGGGCTAAAGCGCCGCCGAGTGAGGTCCTCTATCGAGGCCCCCGACCGAACTTCCCACCGCCGCCCGCCCGGTGCTAAGGCATCGCCCATCCGTGACGGAGGCGAGATGACGGACACCAGCGCGATCGAAGCCTCCGGGGCGCTGTCGCTCGAGGCGATCGCGGCGATCGCCGGCGCGGCGCTGCCGGATGGCGCCGACGCCGGCTTCATGGTGCGCGGGGCGGGCGCCCTCGAGGGCGCCCGCGAGGACCAGATCGCCTACATGGACAACCCGAAATATGCCGCCGCGCTCGCGGCGACCCGGGCCGGCGTCTGTCTCGTCTCGGCGAAGTTCGCGGCCGGCGTCCCGGCCGGCACCGTCGCCCTCCTGTGCCGGGCGCCATACCGCGCCTACGCCGAGGTCGTGACCCGACTCTATCCGGACGCGACGCGGCCGCAATCGAGCTTCGGCGAGCGCGGCGTGTCGGCGCACGCCCTCGTCCACCCGACGGCCCGGCTCGGAGAGGGGGTCGCCATCGATCCGGGCGCCGTCGTCGGGCCGGGCGCCGAGATCGGGGCGGGGTCGCGCATCGGCGCCTACAGCGTCGTCGGGCCGGGCGTCCGCGTCGGCCGCGACTGCGCCATCGCCTCGCAGGTCACCGTCGCCCACGCGGTGCTCGGCGACCGCGTCATCCTCCACCCCGGCGTGCGCATCGGCCAGGACGGCTTCGGCTACGTGATGGGGCCGCAAGGGCACCTCAAGGTGCCGCAGCTCGGGCGCGTGATCGTCGGCGACGATGTCGAGGTCGGCGCGAATTCGACGATCGACCGCGGCAGCGGCCGCGACACGCTGATCGGGGAGGGGACGAAGATCGATAACCTCGTCCAGATCGCCCATAACGTCACCATCGGCAAGCATTGCGTGATCGTGGCGCAAGTCGGGATCGCCGGCTCGACGACGCTCGAGGATTTCGTCGCGGTCGGCGGCCAGACCGCGGTCGCGCCGCATCTTCGCCTCGGCCAGGGGGTGCAGATCGCCGCCGACGCCGGGGTCATGACGGATGTCCCGCCGGGAGGGAAATGGGGCGGCTCGCCGGCCCGGCCGATGCGCCACTTCTTCCGCGAGTACCATGCCGTGAAAAAGATCGCTGGGACGAGCGGAGGGGCGGGCGGAGGCGAGGGCTAGCGCCTCGACATCGCGCTCTTAGCCCGCGCTGTCGTTCCGGGGCTCGCCGAAGGCGAGAGCCCGGACCCATAACCACCGGCGCGGCCGATTGCGCACGACCGCTTCAGTTTGATGGGAGAGATTCGTGGTTATGGGTTCCGGGCTCCTCGCTCCGCGAGGCCCCGGAATGACGAGCAGGCGCAGGTGGAATTCTCGTCGGCGGCGTGGCAAGCACGCGGCGCAACGCGCCCCGCAAGAGGTCTTCGATGTTCCCGCTGTCGCACATGCTGAGATCGTTCGTGCGGATCGGCACGCTCAAGGTGATCGACGCCGAGGGCAAGGTGCATGTGTTCGAAGGCGCGCCTGGGCCGCAGGTGACGATGCGGCTCACCGACCGCTCACTCTATCACAAGCTGTTCCTCAACCCGGAGCTCCATGCCGGCGAGGCCTACATGGACGGCCGGATGTCGTTTCCGGAGTCGAGCCTGCGCGACTTCCTGACGCTGTTCTCGATGAACCGGCTGTCGCTCGGCGCCTATCCGCTGCAGAAGGTGCTGCGGCGGATCTCGCGCGGCCTCAAGCGCTTCCAGCAGGCAAACAAGGTCGGCGAGGCGCAGGCCAATGTCGCGCACCACTACGACCTCGGCAATGCCTTCTACCGGCTCTTCCTCGACGAGGGCATGCAGTACTCCTGCGCCTATTTCGTCGATGACACCGACACGCTCGAGGAGGCGCAGCGCAACAAGCTCCGCCTCATCGCGGCAAAGCTCCGCCTCGAGCCGGGCCTCAAGGTGCTCGATATCGGCTCGGGCTGGGGCGACCTCGCGCTTTATCTCGCGGCGATCGAGGCCGTCGACGTCACCGGCGTGACGCTGTCGAAGGAGCAGCACGCGCTGTCGAACGAGAAGGCGCAGCGCGCCGGGCTTTCCGAGCGGGTCCGCTTCGAGCTCCTCGACTACCGCCACATGGATCGGCGCTTCGACCGCATCGTCTCGGTCGGCATGTTCGAGCACGTCGGCGTGCAGCACTATCCGGAGTTCTTCGCCAAGGTGAACGCGCTGATGGCGGACGACGGCCTGATGCTGCTGCACTCGATCGGCCATATGAGCCCGCCCGGCACGGCGAGCCCGTGGCTGCGCAAGTACATCTTCCCGGGCGCCTATTCGCCGGCGCTGTCGGAGGTCTTCCCGGTCGTCGAGCAGGCGAGCCTGTGGGTCACCGACCTCGAGTTCCTGCGCGTTCACTACGCCAAGACTCTGCGCGAGTGGCACGGGCGATTCGAGGCGAACCGGACGGCGATCGCGGCGATGTACGACGAGCGCTTCTGCCGGATGTGGGAGTTCTACCTCATCTCGGCCGAGATGATGTTCCGCACCGGCTCGCAGCTCGTCTTCCACATGCAGCTCGCGCGACGGCGCGACGCCGCGCCGATCGTGCGCGACTACCTCGTCGAGACGCAGCGGCGCTATCGCGCGATCGAGCCCGAGCGGCTCAAGGTGCTGAGGGAAGGGCAAGGCGCCACGCCTGCGGAGCGCGCTGGCGGCTGACTGAGCGCGCGAAAAGGGGCGCATCGCGACAGGCTGGATCCGGCGCGGCCATCGGGTTGCGGCCTTCGGGCTGATCATGCCCGGGCCTGAGGGCGCGGCGGGAGCGGCGCGGCAATGCCCGCGCTTCCGAGGCCGCATGAGAACGCCTGACGCTACGTCAAGCATAGCCAGGCGTGCAGGAAGTCGACCGCAGGGAGGACTAGGTTCCTTCGCGACGGAAACATGTAGATCCCGCGATGGATGCAGGTTTATTGCCAGTCTCGGCCGATCGAACTACTTGGTCATGGCGCCAGTTCGCAAACTTCCGACACATTCGTTAACGCAGAGTGGTGGCTGGGAGAGCGGCCGAACCTCGTTTTGCGTAATGTCCGGATTCTCCCCAACATCGCGCGGCGTTGCGCCGCCACCCGGGGGAAAGACCATGATCAGGGACAGGATCGGGGCGCTTGCAGCCCCCGCGACAGCTTTGCCGCG
>JAJKJG010000050.1 GCA_021154065.1 Methylobacterium sp. | reverse complement strand
CGTCTCCCGCGTCGAGGAGGGCAGCCCGGCCGCCAGAGCGGGCCTCAAAGCCGGCGACGTGGTCCTCGCCGTCGACGGCAAGGCCGTGCGCGATGCGCGCGACTTGTCGCGCCAGATCGCCTTCATGGGTCCGGGGACCACGGCCACGGTCCAGGTCTGGCGCGACGGCGCCAGCCGCGATCTGTCGGTAACGATCGGCCGTCTGCCCGGCGACCGGGCGGCGGCCGAACCGGACCGCGGCGACGTGGAACCGGACAAGCTCGGTCTTTCCCTCGCGCCCGCGCCAAGCGTCGCCGGCTCGGACCGGCGGGGCGTGGCCGTCGTGGGCGTCGAGCCCAACAGCCCCGCCGCTGAAAAGGGGCTCAAGACCGGCGACGTGATCGCCGATGTCGCGGGCCGCGCGGTCGAGACCCCCGCCGATGTCCGACGGGCCATCGAGGACAGCCGGAAGGACGGCAAGAAGGTCGTTCTTTTCCGCCTCGAGACGCGGGAGGGCTCGCGCTTCGTCGCGATCCCGGTGCCGGCGGCTTGACAGCGGCGCTCTCAAGCCGATCGCGACTCGCGGCAAGGACGGGCATGAGCCCGGCCTTGTCACTGTCAGCCGCCGTGCTCGGGATCAGCTGCCGGACGGCGGCTCGACCTGGCGCAGCCGGGCTGCGACCTGCCGCTGGACGCTCTCGGGCTGGGCCCGGACCGCTTGCAAAAGGTCGCCCAGGGTGCGCCGCAGGCCATGGATTTGATCGACAAGGTTGAGGATCACGGCGACTCCGTCGTCGTTGACGCCGAGGTCGTCCTTCAGGTCCCGGATCAGTTCAGCCCGCGCAAGGTCCGCCTCGGTGAATGACGGCGCCGCTTCGGTTCGAGCGGAGGTGCGACGGGGGACGAGCCAGCTTGCCTCGATCCAGGCTTGCAAGGTTTCGGTCTCGATCCGCGCCCGCATCTGGAACTCGTGCATGTCGATCATTCACGCCTCCATGCCTTGGCGGGGGTCCTGAGCTTTCCCAACCGCCCAGTCGCGCACGAACGCCTCCAGGTCAGGGTCGTTCGGTTGAGGCAGCACGACCTTCAGCGCCACGTACTCGTCCCCCCTCCCCCCGTCCGGCCGCGCGACGCCCTTGCCTTTGAGGCGAAGCACCGAGCCCGTGTTCGACCCTTTCGGCACCGTCATCGTCACCGGGCCGGTCGGGGTCGGCGCCGTGACGCGGCCGCCCAGAACCGCTTCGGTCAGGCTGATCGGCAACTCAAGCCGGATATCGTCGCCGTCGCGGGTGAAGAACGCGTGCGGCTGCACCGCGAGTTCAACCAGCGCGTCGCCGGGCGGACCGCCGCCGACGCCAGGCTGGCCCTTCCCCCTCATCCGTAAAATTTGGCCGTCCTGCGCGCCCGCGGGGATCGTGAGATCGAGGCTCGCGCCGTCGGTCAAGGTGATGCGCTTGGTCGCGCCGTTGACGGCTTCCAAAAACGCGACCGGCAGACGGTAGTGAACGTCCGCGCCCGACATGCGGACGTGCGCGCGGCCGCCGCGCCGGAAGAGTTCCGACCAGATGTCGTCCGACCCCGCGAAATCGGCGAAACCGGCGTTGGTCGCATACGGGTCGTGCTCTCCCCCGGCCCGCGCGAAATCGCGGTAGAACGGGCGCTGCGGGCGCTCGGCCCCGGAGGCGTCGATTTCGCCGCGATCGAACTTCGCCCGCTTGTCGGGATCGCTCAACAGGCTGTAGGCCGCCGAGACCCGCTTGAACCGCTCCTCGGCCTCGCGATCGCCTGGGTTGAGGTCCGGGTGCAGCTTTTTCGCCAGGCCGCGATACGCCTTTTGGATCTCCTCGGGAGAGGCGTCCCGCTTCACGCCCAAGACATCGTAAGGGTCCTCGCTCACAGGCTCCTCCGGCTCGTCACGAAGGGGGTTTTCGCTCAGAACGCGGCGCGTGGCTAGGTCAACCGCGCGCGAGGACAGGCGCGCACGGGCGGGCCGGCAAACACAATCCGCTGTGGCCGACCGCAACCATCCGACGCCGCCCCTCGGGAAGGAGGCGGGCCGCGAAACTTAGAAGCGCGGCGCCGCCGGGCGGCCGGGCGGGCGGGCCGGACGCTTAGGCATCGGAATCAGGCCCTCGCGCTGCGCCTGCTTGCGTGCGGCTTTCCGCGCTCGTCGCACGGCTTCCGCCTTCTCGCGGGTCTTGCGCTCCGAGGGCTTCTCGTACGCTTTCCGCTGCCTCATCTCGCGGAAAACGCCTTCCCGCTGCATCTTCTTTTTGAGCACCCTCAACGCCTGGTCGACGTTGTTGTCGCGGACGAGCACCTGCAAAGTTTGTCCAATCGTCAGTCAGACGAATCCCGGACCGCGGGCTCGCGATCCCTCGTTCGACAGCCATCTTATATAGGGATGGCGAGGCCGTGTAGCACGCTTTGCGGCGCCGCGCCGCTCGCAATCGCGTGAATCGTCAGCCGAACCTGATTGCGGACCCGGCCTGCTCGGCAGCGGTCAAGCGGATCGGCGGGAGAACTGCGGTCCTTCATGATCCGCCGGGAGGCGGCGTCCTTCGAGTCGAAGGCCCATCTGTCCCTCGCGGGCCGTCATCGCCCTGTGGATCGATCCACGCTTCATGTGGACCCGCGATGGGGTCGGACGCATTGATCATCCCGATGTTGCATCATGCCGATGCCGTTTCCGGCCTAGCGGCGGAGGGCCGCCCGCATGATCGCGAAGCGCCTGGGCCGGGGGTTCGGCGGTCGGCCCTTTGACGGAGGAAAGGGAAAGGCGTCGTGAATTACACCTTCCAGTTCGGCGCCGTGTTCGAAGCCTTCGGCGAGCTGCTCGAAGGGACGTGGCTGACGATCCAGCTCTCCGCGGCCGCCATGCTGATCGGCCTCGTCGTCGCCATCCTGGGCGCGCTCGGCAAGACGGCCGGCCCGCGCCCCGTGCGCTGGCTGATCGACGCCTACATCGAGGTCATCCGCAACACGCCGTTCCTGGTGCAGATTTTTTTGATCTTCTTCGGCCTGCCGGCGCTGGGACTGCGGCTCTCGGCGAACGAGGCCGCGCTGCTCGCCATGGTGGTCAACGTCGGCGCCTACGCGACCGAGATCATCCGCGCCGGCATCGAGTCGATCAGCAAGGGTCAGATCGAAGCCGGGGCGGCGCTGGGCCTGAAGCGGCTGCAGGTGTTCCGCTACGTCGTCCTGAAGCCCGCCTTGCGCGCCGTCTATCCGGCCCTGACTAGCCAGTTCATCCTTCTCATGCTCAGCTCCAGCATCGTGTCCGCCATTTCCGCCGAAGAGCTGACATCGATGGCCAACAATATTCAATCGCGGACGTTTCGCAGCTTTGAAATCTACATTGTGGTGACGATCATCTATCTGGGCCTCTCCCTCCTGTTCTCGACGGTGTTCGCCGCCATCCAGCGCGTCGCCTTCGCCTACCCGGACCGCCGGTGAGGACGCGCCATGATCCGTCCCTTCAGCTGGAACGAGTTCCTCTTTCTTCTTAGCGCCGTGCAGTGGACGATCGCGCTGTCGGCCATCGCCTTCGTGGGCGGCGCCGTCGGCGGCCTCGCGGTCGCGCTTGGCCGAACGTCCGATGTCAAGCCGCTCCGCTACGCGGCGAACGGCTACATCCAGTTGTTCCAGGGCACGCCGCTGCTGATGCAGCTCTTTCTGGTGTTCTTCGGCGTCCCCTTCCTGGGGCTCGAAGTCAACCCCTGGGTCGCCGCGGCGCTCGGCCTGATGCTCAACGCCAGCGCTTTCCTAGGCGAAATCTGGCGCGGCAGCATCGAGGCCGTCCCGCGCGGCCAATGGGAGGCCGCAACGGCGCTCGGCCTGCGCTATCCGGGCCTCATGCGCTACGTCGTGCTGCCGCAGGCCCTCAAGGTGGCCGTGGCCCCGACGGTCGGCTTCCTGGTCCAGCTCATCAAGGGCACGTCGCTCGCCGCGATCATCGGCTTCACCGAACTCACCCGCGCCGGGCAGATCGTCAACAACGCGACCTTCCGGCCATTCCTGGTGTTCGGGATCGTCGCGGGGCTTTACTTTGCCCTGTGCTGGCCGTTGTCTTGGCTGAGCCGCCGCCTGGAAGCCCGCTACGCCGCCGCGTCGCAGCGCTGACATCCCGCTTCACAAGGTCGTCACGAGATCAGGAGGAAACTCATGAAGCACACGTCCCGGTTCTCGCCCCTGCGCCGCCTCGTCGTCGCCGCCGGCGTCCTGCTGCCGCTCGGCATGATCGCCGCGCCGGCGGAGGCCCAGACGGTCGACAGCATCGTGAAGAAGGGCAAGCTGACGGTCGGCATGCTGGTCGACTTCCCGCCCTTCGGCATCACCAACGCCGAGAACAAGCCGGACGGCTACGACGCCGACGTGGCGCGGCTGATGGCCAAGCACATGGGAACGCAGCTTGAGATCGTGCCGGTGACGGGCCCGAACCGCATCCCGTATCTCTTGACCAACAAGGTCGACCTTCTCGTCGCCTCGCTCGGCGTGACGCCCGAACGGGCCAAGCAGGTCCAGTTCTCCGAACCCTACGCCAGCATCGACATCGGCCTCCTCGCGCCCAAGAAGGCGGCGATCAAAACCGCTGACGACCTCAAGACCATGCGCGTCGCGGTGGCGCGGGCGAGCACCCAGGACACGGCCTTGACCGAGGTCGCGCCGAAGACCGCCAAGATCATGCGCTTCGACGACGACGCCAGCGCCGTGCAGGCGCTCCTGTCCAACCAGGTGGACGCGATCGGCCTCAGCAACGTGGTGGCTCGCGAGCTGGAGAAGATGGCGCCCGGCCAATACGAGATGAAGTTCGTGCTCAGACGCCAGCCCAACGCCGTCGCCCTGCGCAAGGACCAGGACGAACTGCTGGCCTGGGTCAACAAATTCATCGAGACCATCAAGGCCAACGGGGAGTTGAACGCCATCCACCAGAAATGGCTCGGCTCCGACTTGCCCGAACTGCCCAAGGTCGATCTGCCCAAGTCCTGACGGGACTTGAAGCCCAGGCGCGCCAGCCCAAGCGCGCCGCTTTCGCGGCGCGTCGCTTTCACCCCACGCGATCGAGACGGGGAGCCCCCGATGGACAAGGACTCAGGCATCACGCCCGATCATGCCGTCCCGCATGTGATGACGCCGGAGATCATGATCCGGATGGAGGGGGTCCAGAAGTGGTACGGAAAGTTTCAGGTGCTCAAAAACATCAATCTCGACGTGCACAAGCGCGAGCGCATCGTCGTCTGCGGCCCCTCGGGCTCCGGCAAATCGACGATGATCCGCTGCATCAACCAACTCGAGCACCATCAGGAAGGCCGCATCGTCGTCGACGGCATGGAGGTCGGCGCCAGCGCCAAGAACCTCGACGCCGTGCGGCGCGAGGTCGGCATGGTGTTCCAGCAATTCAACCTTTTTCCGCACTTGACCGTGCTGCAAAACTGCACGCTGGCCCCAATGAAGGTGCGCGGCGCGCCCAAGGGGGAGGCCGAGGCTGCGGCGATGAAATACCTTCAGCGCGTGCGCATCCCCGAGCAGGCGAACAAGTACCCGGCCCAGCTCTCGGGCGGGCAGCAGCAGCGCGTGGCCATTGCCCGCGCACTCGCGATGGAGCCGCCT
>JAJKJG010000049.1 GCA_021154065.1 Methylobacterium sp. | reverse complement strand
GGTCACGGCGAGATGGGCATCGACACCGGCGCGGCGGAGAGCCCGATCGTCGAGGAACTGCCGGCCAGTGCCAATGTCAACGAGCCGGCCGAGCCGAGCGATCGGTTCGAGCTGTTGTCCGCTCCGCGCGGCGCCCCGGACGATTTCACCAAGCTCACGGGCGTCGGCCCGCAGCTCGAAAAGAGGCTGAACGACGCCGGCGTCTACCACTACTGGCAGATCGGCGCGATGAAGCCCGAGGACGTGGCCAAGCTCGACGCCGACCTCAAGCTCAACGGCCGCATCCAGCGCGACGGCTGGGTCAATCAGGCCCGGACGATGATCGAGGCCGCAGCGGCATAAAGCGGTGCGGCGCCGGGGCAAGCGGCGCGATCTCAAGTCAAGACCTTTTGGCCCGGCGTTCCCCGCGAGCGCCGGGCGTTCTCCAATCAGATGGGAAAGGACGAACCATGGCGAACATTTCCGCCGCGATGGTGAAGGACCTGCGCGAGAAGACGGGCGCAGGCATGATGGACTGCAAGGCCGCGCTGAACGAGACAAGCGGCGATGTCGAAGCCGCCGTCGATTGGCTGCGCAAGAAGGGGCTCTCCAAGGCGGCTAAGAAGGCCGGTCGCGTGGCGGCCGAGGGGCTGATCGCAGTGGAGTCGTCCGGCCGCGTCGCCGCCATGGTCGAGGTCAACGCCGAGACCGACTTCGTCGCGCGCAACGACCAGTTCCAGGCATTCGCCCGCGAAGCCGCCAAGATCGCGCTCATGACCGAGGGCTCGGTGGAGTCGCTTGAGGCCGCGCACTTTCCGGGCTCGCAGACCGCCGTCAAGGACCGCTTGCAGGAGCTGATCGCCACGGTGGGCGAAAACATGACCCTGCGCCGCGTGACGAAAATGACGGTCGGCCCGGGCCTGATCGCGACCTACGTCCACGGCGCGATCAGCGAGGGCTTGGGCAAGATCGGCGTGCTGGTGGCGCTGGAGACCGAGGGCGACGTGACGCAACTCGGCGCGCTCGGGCGTCAGATCGCGATGCACGTCGCGGCGGCGAATCCGGTGGCGCTCGACGCCTCCGGCGTGGACGCGGCGACGGTGGAGCGCGAGAGCGCGATCCTGCGCGACAAGAACGCCGGCAAGCCCGACCATGTGCTGCAAAAGATCGTCGAGAGCGGCCTCAAGACTTACTACAAGGAGGTCACGCTTTTGGAGCAAGCCTTCGTGCACGAGCCCTCGAAATCGATCGCCCAAGTGCTGAAGGAAGCGGAAGCGAAGGCCGGCGCGCCGGTCAAGATCGCCGTCTTCGCCCGCTTCGCGCTGGGCGAGGGGATCGAGAAGGACGACGGCCCGGACTTCGCGGCCGAAGTCGCGGCGGCGGCGGGGCAGGGATGACGCCACGTCATTCCGGTCGCCGCGAAGCGGGCTCCTCGCTGCGCTCGGACCCGGAATGACGGGCGTGGTGGCTTCAACGGCGGAGTACGCTCGTGTCAAACCCCTACCGGCGCGTGCTCGTGAAACTGTCCGGCGAGGCACTGGCCGCGCCGGACGGTTATTGGCTTTACGCCCAGACCCTCGCCGCGCTCGCCCGCGACCTGGCCAACGCGGCCAGAGCCGGCTCCCAGCTTGCGGTGGTGATCGGCGGCGGCAACATCATCCGGGGCGCGCGCATGAGCGCCGCCGGATGGATCGACCGCGCCACCGCCGACTCGATGGGCATGCTCGCCACCGTGATGAACTCGCTCGCGCTTGAGACGGCGCTGAACGCGGAGGGCGTCTCGGCGCGCACCATGTCGGCGGTGTCTATGCCGACCATCTGCGAGACCTACGCCCGGCAGCCCGCGCTGCACCATCTGAACCGGGGGCAGGTGGTCGTGCTCGCCGGCGGCACCGGCAATCCGTTCTTCACCACCGACACCGCCGCCGTGCTGCGCGCCGCTGAATTGCGCTGCGACGCCGTCCTGAAGGCGACGCAGGTCGACGGCGTCTACTCCGCCGACCCCAAGACGAACCCGGACGCCGTCCGTTACGACCGCCTCACGCATGACGAGGCGATCACGCGCGATCTCAAGGTGATGGACACCGCGGCTTTCGCGCTGGCGCGCGAGAACCGCCTGCCGATCATCGTCGGCTCGGTTCATGCTCCGAGTTCCGTCGCCGCCATCCTCGACGGCAGCGCAAAGGCGACCGTCGTTGCCCCTTGATGACCGCCGTGCACAAGCGTAAGCCCGATCTTGGTTCGCATCGGGGATGAGATAATGGCCGTCACGACCTTCGATCTCGGCGATGTCAAGCGCCGCATGCAGGGCGCGGTCAACGCCTTGAAGCACGATCTCGGCAGCCTGCGCACGGGCCGCGCCTCCGCCAACCTTCTCGATCCGCTCCAGGTGGACGCCTACGGCTCGCTCATGCCGATCAATCAGGTCGCCACGGTCAGCGTGCCGGAGCCCCGTCTGCTCAGCGTTCAGGTCTGGGACCGCAGCATGGTGCATGCGGTCGAGAAGGCGATCCGGGACTCCGACCTCGGCCTCAATCCGTTGACCGAGGGCCAAACCATTCGTCTGCGCATTCCCGAGATGAACGAGCAGCGCCGCAAGGAGATGGTCAAGGTCGCTCATAAATACACCGAGGAGGCGCGCATCGCGGTCCGCCACGTTCGGCGCGACGGGATCGACCTCCTGAAGAAGCTCAAGAAGGACGGCGCGATGAGCGAGGACGACGAGCGCCGTCAGGAAGAGCAGGTCCAGAAGGCGACCGACCAATCGATTGGGGAAATCGACTCGCTCCTCGCGAGTAAGGAAAAAGAGATCATGCAGGTCTAACCTGCCCGCATGAGCTTAAAGCGCGACATGTCGAAACCCGAAATCTCGGCCGCAGCCGCTCCGTCCGGTCCTTCTACCGTGCTGCCGGCCCCGCGCCACGTCGCGATCATCATGGATGGCAACGGCCGCTGGGCCGCGCGGCGCGGGCTGCCCCGCGTCGAAGGCCATCGGCGGGGCGTCGAGGCCGTCCGGCGCGCGGTCCGGTCGGCGATCGACCTCGGAGTCCGTTATCTCACGATCTACAGCTTCTCGTCCGAGAACTGGCGCCGCCCGGCTCAGGAGGTCTCGGACCTCATGGGCCTGCTGAAGCGGTTCATCCGCAACGACCTTGCGGACCTTCACGCCAGCAACGTGCAGGTGAAGATCATCGGTGAGCGTCACGGGCTCGCGCCTGATATCCGCGCGCTTCTCAACGAAGCCGAGGATCTGACCCGCCGCAACGATCGGCTGACGCTGGTGGTGGCCTTCAACTACGGCGGACGGCAGGAGATCGTGCGGGCCGTGCAGGCCCTCGCCCGGCAGGTCAAGGCCGGCGTCCTCGATCTCGAACGCATCGACACGGAGACGATCGAGGGCCTGCTCGACACGTGCGGCATCCCGGACCCCGACCTCGTGATCCGCACCTCGGGCGAGCAGCGGGTCTCGAATTTTCTGACCTGGCAGACGGCCTACGCCGAGTTCGTGTTCGTCCCGGACTATTGGCCCGACTTCAATCACGAGACGTTCCAGGCCGCCATCGACGAGTTTTACCGGCGCGACCGCCGCTTCGGCGGCTTGAGCGCCAAGGCCGTCTGACATGGCCGGCGCGGAGAGATCTCCGGACCCTCAGCATCTGCCGCGCGGAAAGGCATCGTCGGAACGAACCGCCCCGGACGCTCAGCACGTCCCGCCGCACGGGAAGGTTTCGTCGGAGCTGAGCGCGAGAACCGCTTCGGCGGCGGTCCTCGGCGTCGTCGCCCTGCTCGTGACATGGCTCGGCGGCTGGGCGTTCGCCCTGTTCTGGCTTGCCGCCGGCCTCGTGATCCTCCTCGAGTGGACGGCGATGACCCGCGTCGAACCGCGGCGGATCCTGCAAGGCTTGCTCGGCGCCGGCCTGATCGCCCTTGTCCTCGCCTACCTGCTGCGGTTTCCGCTCTGGGTTGGCGCGTTCGCCGCGGCCGCGGCGGCGGGCGCGGGCTTCATGGCCGGCGCGAGTCCGCGCGATCGATGGTGGGCCGTCGCCGGCTTCGCCTACGCTGCGGTGATCGCGCTCGCGCCGACGATGGTGCGCGATCACCCGCAGGCGGGCGTCGTGGGCGTACTGTGGATGTTCGCCGTGGTATGGACCAGCGACATCGCCGCCTACTTCACCGGCCGGCGCTTTGGCGGCCCCAAGCTGTGGCCCAGGGTCAGCCCCAAAAAGACGTGGTCCGGCTTTCTCGGCGGCCTGACGGGCGCGGCGCTGGCCGGGGAGCTGGTGGTCGTTCTCGGCCAACGCTGGGGCGGACCGTCAGCCGGGAGTCTTTGGCTCGTCCTCCTGGTCTCCGCCGCCGCCTCGGTTGCGGGCCAACTGGGCGATCTTGCCGAGTCCGCCATGAAACGTGCCTTCGACATCAAGGACTCGGGCTGGCTCATCCCGGGGCATGGCGGCGTGATGGATCGCCTCGACGCCTTTTGGCCCGTCGCGCTCTTTGCCGCGTTGATGCTGGCGTTGGCCGCGCAACCGGCGCGGGGTTGAAGCGGATCGGCATGAGACGAAGGATCACCATTCTGGGGGCGACAGGCTCGATCGGGCGCTCGACGGCGGATGTCGTGCTCGCGGACGCGGGCCGGTTCGAGGTCGCCGCGGTCGTCGGCGGCCGGGATGCGCGCGCGCTGGCCGGGGTCGCGCGGCGGCTTGGAGCCCGGTTCGCGGCGCTGGCGCACGATGGCGGTGGGGCCGAGCTGAGGTCGGAGCTGTCCGGCTCGGGCATCGCCTGCGGAGCCGGCGCGGGAGCCGTGCTGGAGGCAGCGGCGCGCGACGCGGATGTGGTCGTGGCGGGGATCAGCGGCACGGCGGGCCTCGCGCCGACCTATGCGGCTCTCAAGCCGGGCCGCCGCATCGCGCTCGCCAACAAGGAAAGCCTTGTGTGCGCCGGTCAGGCGTTCATGGCGAACGCCCGGCGTCTCGGCGCCGAGATCCTTCCGGTCGATTCGGAGCACAACGCGCTGTATCAGGCGCTCGGGGCCGGGCGGGCCGAGGACGTGGTCTCGATGACGCTGACGGCCTCCGGCGGCCCGTTCCGGACCTGGCCGCGCGAAAAGATCGCCGCCGCGACGCCGGCCCAGGCGGCGGCCCATCCGGTCTGGTCGATGGGATCGAAAATCAACATCGATTCTGCGAGCCTGATGAACAAAGGGCTGGAATTGATCGAGGCGCACCACCTTTTCGGCCTGCGGGCCGATCAGCTCGACGTGCTTGTCCATCCGCAATCCATTGTCCACGGTCTCGTCCACTGGCGGGACGGATCGGTGACGGCGGGCCTCGGGGTCCCGGACATGAAGATCCCGATCGCCCACAGCCTGAGCTTCGAGGCGCGCCTCACGCCTCCCGTTCGAGCCCTCGATCTGGCGGCGATCGGGAGCCTTACCTTCGAGCCGGCGGATGAGGAGCGGTTCCCCTGTCTAGCCCTGGCGAAGCAAGCCTTGCAGGAAGGCGGAGCCGCTCCGACCATTCTCAACGGCGCCAACGAGGTTGCGGTGGAGGCATTCATGGCGGGCCGGATCGGGTTCTTTGACATTGCGCGCCTGGTCGAGGCGACCTGCGATGCGAGCGCGGCGCGGCATCGCGATGCGCCCGCCACGGTCGAGGACGCTCTGGAGATCGACCGGGATGCGCGCCGGATCGCGCGTGCGCGTCTGCCGCAGGCCGCTTCGGCTTCGCCCTGAATACATAAGAGCGCATCGAGAGGAGACGACAATGGAGTTCCTGACTGCGATGGGCCAAGCCCTGACGTCGCTGCCCGTCACGCTGCTCGCCTTCCTGTTCGTGCTCACCATCGTGGTGTTCGTGCACGAATTCGGGCACTTCATCGTCGGCCGTTGGTGTGGCATCGGGGTCACGGCGTTTTCGATCGGCTTCGGCCGCGAGCTGATCGGCTGGACCGACCGCCGCGGCACACGCTGGAAGCTCTCCGCCATTCCGCTGGGCGGATACGTCAAGTTCGTCGGCGACGTGAACGGGGCGAGCGTGCCCGACCCGGACGCCCTTTCGCACATGAGCGCGGCCGAGCGCGCCGTCAGCTTCCACCACCAAAACCTCGCCAAGCGCGCCGCTACCGTCGCCGCCGGCCCTATCGCCAACTTCCTGCTGGCGATCGCGATTTTCGCCGGGATCGCCTATGTCGCCGGCCGCACCATCCTCGTGCCGCGCATCGAAGCCATCCAGGCGGGCAGCGCCGCCGAGCGGGCCGGATTCCAGCCGGGCGACCTTGTCCTCTCCATCAACGGACGGCCGATCTCCAGCTTTACGGACATGCAGCGCATCGTCAGCGCGAGCGCCGGAGAGACGCTGAACGTGGTCGTTGAACGTCAGGGCCGGCAGGCGCCGCTCACCGCGACGCCGGACCTGAAGGAGCAGGATACCCCGTTCGGCAAGCAGCGCATCGGCCTGCTCGGCCTCCAGGCCTCGCGCGACAAGGCCGACATCAAAACCATCACCTACGGTCCGCTCGGAGCCCTTCAGGCCGGCGTGCAAGAGACGTGGTACGTGGTGGAGCGGACCTTCGATTACCTCGGCAAGCTCATCGTCGGGCGCGAATCGACCGACCAGCTCTCAGGCCCGATCCGGATCGCTCAGGTCTCCGGCCAGGTTGCGCATTTCGGCGGCCTCGGCGGCTTGATCAGCCTGGTGGCGGTGCTTTCGGTCTCGATCGGGCTCATCAACCTATTCCCGATCCCGCTCCTCGATGGCGGCCACCTGCTGTTCTATGCGATCGAGGCCGTGCGGGGCCGGCCCCTGAGCGAGCGCGCGCAGGAGATCGGTTTCCGCATAGGGCTCGCCATCGTGGTCATGCTCATGCTGTTCGCCACATGGAACGACATCGTCCATTTGGGCGCGTCGTTCGTCGCGCGTGGGACGTGAGCATACAAAGGAGTTGTTAATCTTTAGGGCTCTATTCACCGTTATGGGAACGTGACACGGAGGCCACGCCTGACCAGAATACGGCCTGGGTGCGGGCATCGGCGTTTGCATCGAGGCCGAAACTGGATAGAAGCGTTGCAGGACCAGGTGGGTCGGAGTACGCGTGCGCCGACCTGAAACGTTCGCGAATTGCGACGAACAAAAAAGAGACGGGCCACTGATGATGTCGACGACGATGAAGCGCCGCCGCGGATCGGCGAGGACCGCGACTGTCGCCTGCGCGACCCTGGTGGCGGCGCTTACGATGGCCGACGCCGCCCTGGGGCAGCAGATCGTGGTTCAAGGCAACAGCCGCGTCGATGCGGAAACGATCCGCTCCTACGTCACCGGCACCGGCTCCGGCTCGCTCGAAGAGGCCCGCCGCAACCTTCTCGCGACCGGCATGTTCTCCGATGTCCGCGTCGGACGCAGCGGCGGAAACGTGGTCGTCACCGTTCGCGAAAACACGACCATCAACCGGGTCGTCTTCGAGGGCAGCACCAAGATCAAGAAAGAGGTTCTGGAAGGCGAGGTCCAGGCCAAGGCCCGCGGGCCGTTGAGCCAAGCGATCCTCGATGCCGACGTGGCGCGGCTGCGCGAGATCTTCCGGCGCACGGGCCGCGGCAGCGCCACCATCACAGCGCGCGTGGTCGACCTGCCGAACGGCCGCGTGGACGTGGTCTACACCATCGATGAAGGCGGCAAAACCGGCATCAAGGAAATCCGGTTCATCGGCAATCAGGCGGTCTCGTCGTATCGTCTGCGCGAACTCATGACGAGTTCGGAGATGAACCTTCTGAGTTTCCTCAAGACGAACGACATCTACGATCCCGATCGGATCGACACCGACCTGGAGCTGATTCGCCGCTACTACCTCAAGCACGGTTACGCTGACTTCCGCGTTCTCTCGACGGACGCCCAGTTCGACGCCGCGCGCGGCGGCTACATCGTCACGATCGCCCTTGAGGAAGGCCCGCAGTACCGGGTCGGCGACGTGCGCCTCGATACGCGTCTCCCCGACATCGATCCCGAGCTGCTGCGGGGCAGCATCGAGACCCGGCCAGGCGAGGTGTACAACGCCGAAGGCGTCGAGAAATCGCTGACCCGAATGACCACCGAGGCGGCGCGGCGCGGCTACATCTTCGCGCAGGTTCGCCCGACCGGGCAGCGCGATCCGGCGACCCAGACCGTGAGCATCGGCTATGTGGTCGAAGAAGGGCCGCGCGTCTACATCGAGCGCGTCAACGTCCGCGGCAACACCCGCACGCGGGACTACGTGATCCGCCGCGAGCTCGACCTGGGCGAGGGCGACGCCTACAACAAGGTGCTGATCGACCGCGCCGAACGCCGGCTGAACGGTCTCGGCTACTTCAAGAAGGTCCGCATCTCCAACGAACCCGGCTCCGCGCCCGACCGCGTCGTCGTCAACATCGACGTGGAGGATCAACCCACCGGCGCCTTCTCGGTCGCAGGCGGCTACTCCACGGCGGACGGCTTCATCGGCGAGGTCTCGGTCAGCGAGTCGAACTTCCTGGGCCGCGGTCAGTTCGTCAAACTCGCTGGATCGTTCGGCCAGTACGCCCAGGGCGTGGATTTCTCGTTCACGGAGCCGTATTTTCTCGGCTACCGCCTAGCGGCGGGCATCGATCTTTTCTCGAAGTTCAGCGACCAGACCAAGTACGCCCGGTACGAGAACCGGACGACGGGCGGCCAGCTTCGCCTCGGGTTTCCCATTACGGAAGAGATCGGCATCACGCTGCGCTACGCGCTGTACCAGTCGGAGCTGAAGATCCCGAACACTATCAAGAAGCCGTTCAACGACTGCACGCTTCCGATTGCCGGGTACACGGCCGTCAACGCAGACGGCACGCCGCTCTATCCGAACTGCGCCTACGACGGCGAAGCGTCGATCGCGGTCAAAGAGTCGACCGGCAAGACCCTCACCTCGCTGGCTGGTCTGACGATCGGCTACAACGGCGTCGACAACCTGAGGAACCCCCACAACGGCCTCTTTGTCGAGGTCAAGCCGGAGGTCGCCGGTCTAGGCGGCGACTCGAAATTCTTCCGCGTCACAGGCGACCTTCGCTACTACCACGAGCTGTTCATCGAGGACATCGTGGGCGTCGCGCGCCTCCAGGGCGGACACATCCAGGGCCTGGGCAGGACGACGAGCAATCAGGGAATCACTACGTTCGGCGGCGACGTGCGCCTCACCGACCACTTCTTCCTGGGCCCGACGCTCGTGCGCGGCTTTGCCCCCTCGGGCTTCGGCCCACGTGACATCTCGATCGCGGACAGCACGTCCAACTCCATCGGCGGCACGACGTACTATGGCGGATCGCTCGAGGCGCAGTTCCCGATCTGGGGACTCCCGCGCGAGCTTGGCCTCAAGGGCGCGGTCTTCGCCGACGCCGGCACCCTGTTCGGCTACAAG
Organism: Methylobacterium sp.; assembly: GCA_021154065.1. Next base: position 830 of record JAJKJG010000049.1, on the reverse strand, counting down.
GGGCCGCGCGGCTTCGACGTGAACGCGAATGGTCTCCTCGAAGGCTTCGAGCCCTGCACGGTTCCCGCCTTCACCGCCGCGACCGCCACCACCCCAGCGCGCAGCGTGCAGCCGGAATGCATCCAGGTGCGCGACAAGAACGTCATCCGGTCGTCGGTCGGCGCCAGCATCCTGTGGAACTCGCCGCTCGGCCCGCTCCGTTTCGACTACGCCATCGCCCTGAGCAAGGATGAGGGCTACATCGACCCGACGACGGGCGTTCGCGTGGGCAAGGACAAGACGCAGGCCTTCCGGTTCTCCGGCGGCACCCGGTTCTGACGGGCGCGGAGCCGCGGCGGCGGCTCCGGCGACATTGCAGCCGCCCATGTCGGAGCCGGTCTTCTTCCCCAGAGCGGCGACGATTTCGCTCGATGAAATCGCCGCTATCGCCGACGCGCCGATCCCCGACTCGGCCGACCCAACCCGCCAGATCGTGGGTGTGGCCCCTCTGGACGCCGCCGGTCCGCACGATCTTGCCTACATGGACAACGCCAAATACGCCGACGCGCTTGCCGCGACGCGCGCCGGCGTCTGCCTGGTAGCCCGCCGGTTCGCAGCGAAAGTTCCTCCCGCCACCATCGCCCTGATTGCGCTCCAGCCTTACCGCGCCTACGCCCAGGTCTTGGCGCGGCTCCACCCTTCGGCGGCGCGCCCCGGATCGAGCTTCGACGCCGCAGGGATCTCGTCCGGCTCGTTCATTCATCCTGCGGCGCGTCTGGAGCGCGGGGCGGTGGTCGATCCGGGCGCGGTCGTTGGCCCGCACGCCGAGGTCGGGTCGGGAACGGTCGTCG
>JAJKJG010000048.1 GCA_021154065.1 Methylobacterium sp. | reverse complement strand
GTCGGTGATGTAGCGATTGGAAAGGGTCGCGGCCGCCACCAGCGCGGCGTCGGCGATCCGCACGCCGTGATGAAGCTCGTACTTCTCCTTGAGGCCGCGCAGGATCGAGACCGTGTCCTCGACCGAGGGCTCGCCGACGAACACCGGCTGGAAGCGCCGCGCCAGGGCCGCGTCCTTCTCGACGTGCTTCCGGTACTCGTCGAGCGTCGTCGCGCCGACGCAATGCAGCTCGCCGCGGGCGAGCGCCGGCTTCAGGAGGTTCGAGGCGTCCATCGCGCCTTCGCTCTTGCCGGCCCCGACGAGCGTGTGCATCTCGTCGATGAACAGGACGATGCCGCCCGCCGCCGCCGTGACTTCCTGCAGCACCGCCTTGAGGCGCTCCTCGAACTCGCCGCGGTATTTCGCGCCGGCGATGAGGGCGCCCATGTCGAGGGCGAGGAGCTTCTTCTCCTTCAACGACTCCGGCACGTCGCCGTTGACGATGCGCAACGCCAGGCCCTCGACGATCGCGGTCTTGCCGACGCCGGGCTCGCCGATGAGGACGGGATTGTTCTTGGTGCGCCGGGACAGGACCTGGATGGTGCGGCGGATTTCCTCGTCGCGGCCGATCACCGGGTCGAGCTTGCCGTCGCGCGCCGCCTCGGTGAGGTCGCGGGCGTATTTCTTCAGCGCCTCGTAGGAATTCTCGGCCGAGGCGGTATCGGCGGTGCGGCCCTGGCGGATGGCGTTGATCGCCTCGTTCAGCGCCGAAGCGGTGACGCCGGCACGTGCCAGGATCTTCCCGGCCTCGGTGTCCTTCTCGATCGCGAGCGCGAGCAGCAGGCGCTCGACGGTAACGAACTTGTCGCTGGCCTTGTCGGCCGCCTTCTCGGCGGTGTCGAAGAGCCGCAGCAGCTCGCGCGTCGCCTGCGGCTGGGAGGCCGCGCCCGAGACCTTGGGCTGCCGGGCGATGACGGCGTCGACCTCGCGCCGGACCTGCGCGGACTTGCCGCCGGCGCGGTCGATCAGCCCGGCGGCCATGCCCTCCGGGTCGTCCAACAGGGCTTTCAGGATATGCTCGGGCGTGAACTGCGGGTGTCCCTCGCGCATCGCAATGGTCTGCGCCGCCTGCAGGAAACCCTGCGCCCGCTCGGTATAGCGTTCGATCTTCATCTGCGTCCCTTCGTTGGCCGCGCTCTCCGCCTTCTCTGGGCCGGGAGCAGGCTCCTCGATACGCGGACCTCTTCGAGCATCCGCCTGAGGCTCATGTAGGTGTGGCTGCAGCGCCACACCAGAGGTGCGGAACGTTCGCAACGAGCCGGCATTGATCCGCCGAGCCCTGATGTGCGGAAACGGCGGAATCCCGGAGGACGAGCCATGGCCAATCCGAAATCCTTCGATCCCCGATCCGAGGCCGAGAAGGCGCGCGCCGACCTCAAGCGCAACAGCGAGATGGACATGGCGCTGCCGGAAAGCCCGCCCGAACGCTTGCCGTCGGTGACGCCGGACACCTTCGGCGTGCACGACAAGACGGCGCGCTTGCGGGCCGGAGGCCTCGAGGGGCTCGAGGCCGGCGGCACGGTGCCGAAGCGCGGTCCGCCCGGCGCCGAATCGGTCGTCGAGACGCCGCAGGTATCGGCCGGGCGCGACCGCACCGCGCCGGCGCGCCGCGCCGAGGAGGACGTGCTCTCGCGCGCCAAGGAATAGCAATCCCGAGATCGAAGGGGCATCCACATGGAACTGCTTTCGAAGGTGACGGGCTGGTTCAAGCGTGGCGATCGCGAGAACGCCGGTCGGGACAAGAGCGAGCTCCAGAGGAACATGGAGAAAGCCCTCCATATGAAGAAGGACGCTGGCTCAGCCGCGCATATCCCGGAGCACCAGACCGCGCGCGAGGGCATGAAGCCGGCCCACGATCCGGAGATGAGCGACGCCACCCGCGGCGCCGAGGCGGGGTTCACGCCGCAGCTCAAGCGCAGCCGTGTCGCGAGGAGCGGCGACACCTGAGCGGTCCACGCTATCGCGAGAGGTGGGTGACAGGCCGTCTGATAGGGCCTATCCCGCCGTCATGAGCCTGCGCGTCGTCGCCCTGCACCGGTACCCGGTGAAAGGGCTTTCCCCGGAGCGCCTCCTGCGTGCCGACCTCGCGCGGGGCGCCTATTTCCCGGGCGACCGTCTCTACGCGATCGAGAACGGCCCGGCCGGGTTCGACCCCGCCGACCCGCAGCATCAGCCCAAGGTCAAGTTCCTGATGCTGATGCGGAACGAGGCCCTGGCCCGGCTGCGAACGCACTATGACGACGCCAGCCGCACGCTCGTCATCTCGGAGGCCGGCCGCGAGGCGGCGCGCGGCGACCTCGCGAGCGCCGAAGGGCGTCTTGCGATCGAGGCTTTCTTCCGGCGCTACCTGCCGCGCGAGCTGCGCGGGCCACCGAAGCTGCTCGCGGCTCCCGAGGGCTTCCGCTTCACCGATTCCCGCCGCGGCTTCGTTTCGCTCATCAACCTCGCGAGCGTCGCCGCGATCGAGGAGCTGGTCGGCGCGCCGGTCGACCCGCTGCGCTTTCGCGGCAACCTCCAGATCGAAGGCCTCCCCGCCTGGGCCGAGTTCGACCTCGTCGACCGAGAGCTCAAGGGACCGTCGGGTCTGCGCCTGAAGGTGACGAAGCGCATCCAGCGCTGCGCCGCGACCAATGTCGACCCGACGAGCGGGATACGCGATCTCGACATCCCGGCGACGCTCATGCGCCGTCTCGGCCACATGGATTGCGGCGTCTATGCCGAGGTTGTCGAAGGCGGCGCCGTCGTCGACGGCGACAGGCTCGCCGTCGACGAGCCGGCGCAAGCCGCGCTGCCTTTCGCCTGAGCGCCAACGAAGCTGCCTTTCGCCTGAGCGCCAACGAAAAAGGGAGGGCTCTCGCCCTCCCTTGAAACGCGTTCGGCCGACCGGCGCTACTCGGCCCGCGGGGTGTCGCCGTCGGGGCCGAAATCAGGGCTCGGCTCGCCGCTCTCGTCAGTGCGCGGCCGGCGCCGGCGGCGGGCCTTGAAGCGGCCGTTCGGCTCGCCCGGCGCCTCGCCGTTCACGGCCTCGATCGGCGCGGCGTCGTCGGCCTCCGGCTCGTCGACCGAGATCGGCGCCCGGACCGGGGTAGTCAGGAAAGCCGGCAGCCCGTTCGGGCCCTGATCCGCGACCTCGTCACGCGCCCGCGCGGGCCTCTCGAAGCGGGGCTGGTCCTGACGATAGTCCGGACGCGGGCGGCCGCCCTGGCGATCGTCGGGACGCTGATCCTGGCGATTGCCGTCGCGCCCGCCGTCCTGGCGATTGCCGTCCTGGCGCCCGCCGTCTTGGCGCGGGCCGTCCTGGCGATGGTCGGGGCGCTGAAAGTCCTGCCGGGGGCGGTCGTTTCGGGGGAAGCGATGCTGCCCCTGCGGCCGGTCGCCCCGGTCGAACCGGTCGCGGCCCTGGAAGCGGTCGCCGCGGTCCTGCCGGTCGCCGCGATCGAAGCGGTCCTGGCGCTCGCCGCCCTGCTCGGGGCGGAGCTCGTAGGGCTGCGGCTGGCCGGCGATATCCTCATCGCCTGCCTGCATCGGGCGATCGCCGCCGTAGCCCGGCGCGTCGTCGTCGCCGTCATCGTCGAAGGGTCGCTGCTGGTAGGCGCCGCCGAACTGCTCGCGGAACTGCTCCTGCGCCGCCGCGATGATGCGGTAGTAGTGCTCGGCGTGCTGGTGATAGTTCTCGGCCGCGACCGGGTCGCCGCTCGCCTGCGCGTCGCGGGCGAGTTGGGCGTATTTGTCGGCGATGTGCTGGGCGGTGCCCCGGATCTTCACATCCGGACCGTTCGATTCGTAGCTCCGCGTCAGGGGATTGGGACCCTTGGGGTTGCGGTTGCGCCCACGCATGCGCCTGTTCTGTTGTGGTCTCATCGAACTACTTTCGACCCTCGCTGGCTCTCAACGTCGCGCGAAAGGCGCCCGGCCGCCCGGAACGGGCTAGGCCCACCGTTCGCGTCGATTCCATGGTGCTGTCGTTCAACCGCGGGTGATCCGGGTCGTCCTTCAGGGTTTAGGGTTCACGGGCCGCGCCGGTCTGCTGCCAAGCCCCCAGATGCGCGGCTGATATCGTTCCGTCCTGCGGCGGGCTGTCGTTTTGCCCTAAGTCTCCGCCGAATCCATCGGACCGTTCACGATCTCCGATGGGCAAACTAGCCGGTTTGGACCTTTCCAACAAGCGGATTTTCCGGCTCTCCAGGATTTGGTGCGCTCGCCGGCACCGCGCAAGGCGTTACCCCGGCCAAGCTTCGACCTTTTTTCCGTGGACCGCGGTTCCCTAGAGGAAGCTTTGCGGGTCGACGTCGATCGCCACCTTGACGTTGCCCCGCGTCTTCGGCGCCTGGGCGAGCCAGGTCCGCAGATAGGCCTGGAGATCGACCTCGCGCTCGGTCTTGACGAGAATCCGGAAGCGATAGCGGCCGCGGATCAGAGCCAGCGGCGCCTCGGCCGGGCCGAGAACCATCACCCCCTCCGGCGGGCGCGCCTCGAGCGCGACGGCGCGGGCGTGGGCTTCGGCGGCATGGCGGTCGGTCGCCGAGACGATGAGCGCGGCGAGGCGCCCGAAAGGCGGCAGCCCGGCCATCTCGCGGGCGCGGGTCTCCTCGGCGTAGAAGCGCTCGGCGTCGCCCGAGAGCAGCGCCGCCATCACCGGGTGGTCGGGCTGGTAGGTCTGGACGAGGGCCCGGCCGGGCTTCGCGCCGCGGCCGGCCCGCCCCGTCACCTGCTGCAGGAGCTGGAAGGTCCGCTCCGCGGCGCGCGGATCGCCCGAGGTCAGGCCGATGTCGGCATCGAGCACCCCGACGAGGGTCAGTTGCGGGAAGTTGTGCCCCTTGGCGACGAGCTGCGTCCCGACGACGATGTCGAACTCGCCCTCGGCGACGCCCTTCAGCTCCTGCCGCAGGCGCTCGGTGCCGCCGGGAAAATCGCTCGACAGGACGATCGCGCGCCTGTCCGGGAAGAGCTCCGCCACCTCCTCGGCGACGCGCTCGACGCCGGGGCCGCAGGGCGCGAGCGAGTCGAGGCTGCCGCAGGCGGCGCAGACCTCCGGCCGGCGCTCGGTATGGCCGCAATGGTGGCAGACGAGCGCGCGGCGAAAGCGGTGCTCGACGAGCCACGCGGAGCAGTTCGGGCATTCGTAGCGGTGACCGCAGGCGCGGCACAGCGTCAGCGGGGCGTAGCCGCGCCGGTTCAAGAACAGCAGCACCTGCTCCTTCGCGGCGAGCGTATCGGTGATCGCCCGGCGCAGCGTTTCGGAGAGCCAGCGCCCGCGCGGGGCGGCGTCCTTCTTGAGGTCGATCGCCCGAATCTGCGGCAGGGCGCGACCGCCGAAGCGCTCCGGCAGCGGGACTCGCTTGTAGCGCCCGCGGGCGACGTTGACGCGAGTCTCGATCGAGGGGGTCGCCGAGGCAAGGATCACCGGCGCGTCCTCGAGCCGCCCGCGCACGACGGCGAGGTCGCGGGCGTGGTAGCAGACCCCGTCCTCCTGCTTGTAGGCGGCCTCGTGCTCCTCGTCGACGACGACAAGGCCGAGCCGCGCAAAGGGCAGGAACAGGGCCGAGCGGGCGCCGGCCACGACCTTGACTTCGCCCGCCGCGATGCCGGCGTGGAGGCGCTCGCGCCGGCGCGCGCCGATGCCGGAGTGCCACAGCGCCGGACGGACCCCGAAGCGCGCCGCAAAGCGGTCGAGGAACTGCGCCGTCAACGCGATCTCCGGCATCAGGATCAGGCTCTGCACGTCCTGGCGCACCGCCGCCGCGACGGCCTCGAAATAGACCTCGGTCTTGCCCGATCCCGTGACCCCCTCGAGCAGGATCACCGGCGCCTTGCCGGCAGCGCCAGCGATGGCGCCGGCGGCCGCGCCTCCGACTTGCGTCAGCGCGGTCGTCGCCACCGCCGCAGCGAGCACGGTCGCGGCCCGGCGCTGGTCCGGCGACAGCGATGCGCGGCCATGGTCCGGGTCCGGGCGGAGCGCGACCGGCTCCGGCGCCAGGGCGACGGTCTCGAGGACGCCGTCGTCGACGAGGCTGTCGATCACCCCGACGCCGACGCTTGCCGCCTGCGCGAGCTCGCGCTTCAGGTGGACGAGCCCGCCCTGGGCGGCCTGCATCACCCGCGCCCGCGCCGGCGTCAGGCGCCGCGGCGCCTGCCCGGTCGCACGGACCCCGATCCGCGGCGTCTCGGCGCGCCCGGCTTCGGGAAGGCGCAGCGCCAGCGCCAGCGCGGCGCCCTTCGGCGCCAGCGTGTACCAGGCGATCCAATCGATCAGCCGCCGGAGCTTCGGCTCGAGGCGCGGAGCGTCGATAAGGCCGGTGACCGGCTTCAGGTTCGAGCCGGCGCCCTCGCGCAGGCTCCAGACGACGCCGATCGTCTCCCGGGTCCCGAGCGGCACCTGCACGACGTCGCCGTCGCGCAGCGACAGGCCCGGCGGCACGGCGTAGCTGTAGGCCGTGTCCAGCGCGAGCGGCATGAGGACATCGGCGATCTGGTGCGGCGCCATTCGGGATTGGTAAACCGTCGGGTGGGACAGTCGAACGCCGTGGCACAACCCTCTTTCATGTCAAGTCGGGCCGAGGCCGTCGCGCCGGAGGCCGCCGAGGCCGTCCTGCCCGGCGCGCCCGACACGCGTCGCGAGGCCGCCGCGTGGCTGTCGGGGCTCGCCCGCGAGCGCCGGCTGTCGCCGAAGACCGTCGAGGCTTACGCCAGGGATCTGCGCCAGTTCCTGACCTTCCTGACGGTTCATCTCGGCGAGGCGCCGGCGATCCGCGACCTCGTGCGGCTGAAGCCGCTGGACGTGCGCGCCTTCATGGCGGCGCGACGCGGAGAGGGCGTGCAGAGCCGCTCCCTGATGCGCCAGCTCGCGGGCTTGCGCTCCTTTACGCGCCACCTCGACCGCGAGGGCTTCGGCGCGCCTTCGGCCTTCTCGGCGATCCGCAGCCCCAAGGTCGCAAAGACCTTGCCGCGGCCGCTGTCGGCCGCGAACGCGGTCGCGATCACCGACCCGGAGGCGCGCGCCGGCGAAGGCCGCGAGAGCTGGATCCTCGCCCGCGACGCAGCCGTGCTGGCGCTCCTCTACGGGGCCGGGCTGCGCATTTCGGAGGCGCTCGGGATCGCCCGGCAGGACGCTCCCGTCGGCGGCGTCGATGCCGTGACCGTGACCGGCAAGGGCCAAAAGACCCGCACGGTCCCGGTGATCGCGCCGATCGGGCGGGCGATCGAGGATTACCTGAAGCTCTGCGCGTACCATTTGCCGGCGCAAGGGCCGCTGTTCGTCGGCGCCAAGGGCGGCCGGCTCTCGGCGCGGATGATCCAGTTCGCGGTCGCCGAGCTGCGCGGGGCGCTCGGCCTGCCCGAGACGGCGACGCCGCATGCGCTGCGCCATTCCTTCGCGACGCACCTTCTCGCCCGCGGCGGCGACCTGCGCGGCATTCAGGAGCTCCTCGGCCACGCCTCGCTGTCGACGACGCAGCTGTATACGAGGGTCGACGCGGCGCGGCTGATGAGCGTTTACGACGCCGCTCACCCGCGGGCCCGCGGGCAGGCCCGGTAACGCTCTGACAAGCTTTCGGCACTACTTTCCCGTGACGCGTTTTCGCCTGCCGGGGAAGGAGAACGGCCGCCCGAACCGGCATCGCACGAGCGCCGGTGGACCGCGCTCGTCGCCGACGAGGCGCTCGATTTCCGGGCGCAGCTTGCGACCATGATCCACAAGTTCGACCGACGATCCGGGTGATCGGGGCGTCGAACGGCATCGAGGCGCGCAATCTCCTTCTCCGGTGGCGTCCGCAACTCGCCTTCGTCAACCTGCAGCTCCCGAGGATGACCGGGGCCGAGGCGCTCGCCTGGGCGGTCGCCCGCCAGGTGCGGCCGTTCAGCGTCGTGATGTCCTCGGCGGCGCTGCCGAAATGGATCGAGCTTTCGCTCGAGCTCGGCGCCTACGAGTTCCTGCGCACGCCTTTCGATCCGACCCATGTGACGCACATGGTCGAGGCCTTCCGGCGCATGACGAGCCCGGTCCGCCTGCTCCTCGCCGATGGCTCGCTCTCGGCTCGCCGGCTCGTCCGGCGCGTGCTCGGCGAAAGCCGCTTCGCGACCGAGGTCGACGAGGCGGAGGACGGCGAGCAGGCGCTGAAGCTCATCCGGTCGGGCCTCTACGACGTCGCGCTGATCGACCGCGATCTGCCGAGGCTCGACGGCCTTGAGCTCGCGTGCCAGGCGGCGAAGGTCGCGCCCACGACCCGGGTCGTGCTGATGGAGGGGAGGGGTGAGGATCAGGCGGTGAGGCAGTTCGGCATCGTCGCGTTGCTGCAGAAGCCGTTCTACGTCTGGGATCTCGACCTCGCGCTCCATGCCGCCTTCGACCTCCGGCGGCCGTATCTCATGAACGCGCTGCCGGCCTACTACGAGGCCGAGGCACAGAAGACCCGCGAGCGGCTCGCCGAAACGGCGGCCGCCTATGCGCGCCGGACCGATCCGGTGCCGGCCGCGCCGCCGGCCGAGAAGGAGGCCGCCGGGGTGTTCTACATCTGATTTTTCGACATCGCTTTCATGACATGCCCGTCGCGGCGGCCGCGGCGCGGCGCAACGGCGTTCGATGATGCGGGCTGGCGAGGCACGGACGGAGGATTTCGCGGCGGCGGCCGAGGCGGCGCCGCAGCCCGAGGATTTGCGCGTCCTGATCGCCGACGATTCCGCCGTGACGCGCCGGGTCATGTCGGCGCTCGTTTCGACGATCGCCCCCGGCGTCGCCGTCGTCGAGACGGCGAACGGCGCCGACACCTGCGAGGCGCTCCGCCGGGCCGCGTTCGACATCTCGTTCGTCGACTTCCACATGCCGGACATGAGCGGCCCGCGGGCCGTGTCGCTCGCCCGCCGCGTCGGCGCGAACCCGCTCGTCGTGGTGATGGGCGACGGGCCCGAGGACGCGGCCGACCGGACGCTGCGCGGCATCGATCCGTACGAGTTCATGCAGAAGCCGCTCGAGGAACGCGAGCTTCGGCGGATCTTCCGCAACGTCGAGCGCATGCGCGACGTGAGCCGCGTCCTCGTCGTCGACGACAGCAAGGCCTCGCGGCTGATGATGACGAAGGTGATCGAGGCAAGCCGCTTCACGACCGAGCTCACGGTCGTCGACAGCGGCGAGGCGGCGCTGCGGCTCCTCAGCGAGGAGGCCTGCGACGTGGTCTTCCTCGATTACGCCATGCCCGGCATCGACGGGCTCGAGACCGCCTGCCTCGTCCAGGATCAGATGCCGGAGGTGCGGGTCGTGATGGTCTCGGCGAGCCGCAACCCGGCCGTCGAGAAGGCGGCGCGCTATTTCGGCGCCGTGCATTTCCTCAAGAAGCCGTTCTTCGCCCGCGAGGTCGACAAGGCGATGCACCTTGCCCTCGACTTGCCGCTGACCTCGTTCATGCTCGAGCCGGAGAAGGTCGAGCGCGACCAGCTCGAGCTCGCCTTGCTCGAGTAGCGCCGCGCCGCCGGCAGATCACATGTGGATGGCGCGCTTCTCGACCGCGAGCGCCGCTTCCTTCACCGCCTCGGTCAGGGTCGGGTGCGGGTGGCATGATCTGGCGATGTCCTCGGAGGACGCGCCGAACTCCATCGCGATGCCGCACTCCATGATGAGGTTACCGGCGTCCGGGCCCATGATGTGGACCCCGAGCACGCGGTCGGTCGTCTTGTCGGCGAGGATCTTCACGAAGCCGTCAGTGGTGCGGTTGACCTTGGCGCGGCCGTTCGCCGTGAACGGGAACTTGCCGACGTTGTAGGCGATGCCGGCCTCCTTCAGCTCCTCCTCGGTCTTGCCCAAGGAGGCGACCTCCGGATCGGTGTAGACGACGTTCGGGATCACGTCGTAGTTCACGTGGCCGGCCTTGCCGGCGAGGATCTCGGCGATCGCGACGCCTTCGTCCTCGGCCTTGTGGGCGAGCATCGGGCCGGCGATCACGTCGCCGATGGCGTAGATGCCGGTGACGTTCGTCGCGAAATGCGCGTCGGTGAGGATGCGCCCCTTGGCGTCGCGCTGGACCCCGATCGCCTCAAGCCCGAGCCCCTCGGTGTAGGGCACGCGCCCGACCGAGACCAGGACCACGTCGGCATCGACGATCTCGGCCTCGCCGCCGGCCGCCGGCTCGATCGTCGCCTTGGCGCCGCTCTTCGTCCGCTCGACCTTCGTCACCTTCGACGATAGCCTGAACTGCATCCCTTGCTTCGCCAGGATGCGCTGGAACTGCCGTCCGATCTCGAGGTCCATGCCGGGCAGGACGCGGTCGAGGAACTCGACGACGACGACCTCCGCGCCGAGCCGGCGCCAGACCGAGCCGAGCTCGAGCCCGATCACGCCCGCGCCGATGACCAGGAGCTTCTTCGGAACCTTGTCGAGCTCGAGCGCGCCCTCCGAGGAGACGACCACCTTCTCGTCGATCTCGATGCCGGGCAGGCGGGTCACGTCCGATCCGGTCGCGATGACGATGTTCTTCGTCTCGACGACCTGGTTCGAGCCGTCCTCCCCCTTGACCTCGATCTGTCCGGCGGCGGCGATGCGCGCGGAGCCGTGGAAGGCGTCGATCTTGTTCTTCTTCAGGAGGAACTCGACGCCCTTGACGTTGCCCTCGACGCCCTCGTCCTTGAACGCCATCATGGTCTTGAGATCGAGCTTCGGCGCCGAGACGCTGATCCCCATCTCGCCAAGGTGGCGCTTTGCCTCCTCGAAGCGCTCGGACGCGTGCAGCAGCGCCTTCGACGGGATGCAGCCGATGTTGAGGCAGGTCCCGCCATGGGTCTTGCGCTTCTCGACCACGGCGGTGTGCAGCCCGAGCTGCGCCGCGCGAATGGCGCAGACATAGCCGCCGGGGCCGGTTCCGATGACGACGAGATCGTAGGTCATGGGTGGTTCGGCCTTGTCAGCTCGCCATGAGCTTGTGAAGTTCCGCCTGCGCCTGCGCATCGCGCCTAAGCGAGTCGGCGCCGAAGTCCATCGTGTCGCCCTCCTCGTCGATCCAATAGATCGAGTGGCCGTACTCCTCCAGGGCGACCTTCTTGAAGTTCTCCGTATCGCGGATGAACTCGAAGATCGGCCCCTTGGCAATCACAGGGCGCAGATCGACCACTCCTTCATAGCCGTCGTTCCAGGCGATCTTGAGGACCCCGAAAATGACAGGTTCGACACTCGTCATTCTGGGAAGAGGTTTCATTCGACCCTCCCTAGCTTCCGGCCCTTTCGTAGCTGAGCCCACGCCCTCAACAAAGGTATTCTGCGCGGCGCAGCCCACTCGCGCACGGCTCGCTCCTGCGGTTTTGGGAGAAATCCATCTCGAATCTCGAGACTGAGATGTAGAAGGCAGCTCGATGTTCCGCGTACACGGCGTGGAAATGCGGAGGCGGGTGCTCATTGGGGTAGAACTCGATCCTGATACTATCGACAAAAGCGACCCTGGGCATCTGTCGGACGATTCGTGCGCAGCGGTCTTGCTTACATCGTCCTCACAAATCCAGCACCAGCCGCGTCGGGTCCTCGAGCGCCTCCTTGACGCGAACCAGGAAGGTCACCGCCTCCTTGCCGTCGACGATGCGGTGGTCGTAGGAGAGCGCGAGGTACATCATCGGCCGCACGACGACGGCGCCGCCGCGCACCACCGGCCGGTCCTCGATGCGGTGCATGCCGAGGATGCCGGATTGCGGCGCGTTGAGGATCGGCGTCGACATCAGCGAGCCGTAGATGCCGCCGTTGGTGATCGTGAAGGTGCCGCCCTGCAGCTCGTCGATCGAGAGCTTGCCGTCGCGGGCGCGGCGGCCGAGGTCGGCGATCGCCGTCTCGATGCCGGCGATCGACAGCCGGTCGGCGTCGCGCACCACCGGCACGACGAGGCCCTTGTCTGTGCCGACCGCGACGCCGACGTGGTAGTAGTTCTTGTAGACGAGGTCCTGGCCGTCGATCTCGGCGTTCACCGCCGGAAGCTCCTTGAGGGCCTGGACGCAGGCCTTCACGAAGAAGCCCATGAAGCCGAGCTTGGCGCCGTGCTTCTTCTCGAACAGGTCCTTGTATTGCTTGCGCAGAGTCATCACCGCGCCCATGTCGACGTCGTTGAACGTCGTCAGCATGGCGGCGGTGTTCTGCGCCTCCTTGAGCCGCCGCGCGATGGTCTGGCGCAGCTTCGTCATGCGCACGCGCTCCTCGCGCGTCGCGTCCTCGGCCGGCGACGGAGTGCGGGCTTGCGCCGGCGCCGACGGAGCGGCGGCGGGCGCGGCCGTGCCGGCCGCGATCGCGGCGAGCATGTCGCCCTTCGTCGCCCGGCCGTCCTTGCCGGTTGGAGCGGCGACGCGGGACGGATCGACGCCGCTCTCTTTTGCGAGCCGCGCCACCGCCGGGCCGCTGTCCTTCGCGGCGGCGGCTTTCCCGGGCTGAGCGGCGGGCGGCGGCGCGGCGGGTTTCGCGGGCGCTGACGGCGGCGCGTTTGCCTTCGGTTGCGCGGCAGGCTTCGCGCCGGTGCCATCGCCCTCGACGATCGAGCCCAGCACGGCGCCGGGAGCGACCGTTGCACCGTCCTTCGCGACGATGTCGCCGAGCACGCCCGCGGTCGGCGCGTTGACCTCGAGGGTCACCTTGTCGGTCTCGAGCTCGACGAGCGGCTCGTCGGCCTTCACCGGCTCGCCGGGCTTCTTGAACCAGCGTCCGATCGTGGCTTCGGTGACGGATTCGCCAAGCGTCGGCACGCGGATGTCGGTGGCCATGATACGTTCCCGGTCGTCATCCCGGCCGGAGCGTCCGGAGAGCCGGGATCGTTGTGAGCCTAGGCGTCGAGAGACCGGATCGCGCCTTTGCGTCCGGGACGACATTACCCTTTACGCCGCAAAAGCCTCGTCGAGGAAGGCCTGCAGCTGGGAAAGGTGCTTCGACATGAGGCCGACGGCGGTCGAGGCGGAGGGCGGGCGCCCGACATAGCGCGGGCGGCGCACCTTCGATCCGGCGTGGGTCAGCACCCATTCGAGATAGGGCTCGACCGACACCCAGGCGCCCATGTTCCGCGGCTCCTCCTGGCACCAGATCACGTCGGCGTTGCGGAAGCGCGACAGCTCCTGCGCCAGCGCCTTCAGCGGGAACGGGTAGAGCTGCTCGACGCGCATCAGGTAGACGTCGTCGACGCCGCGCTTCTCGCGCTCCTCGTAGAGGTCGAAATAGACCTTGCCCGAGCACAGCACGACACGCCTGATCCGCTCGTCGGGCGCGAGCTTGACGGTGTCGCGCCCGAACTGCGCGTCGTCCCACAGGACCCGGTGGAAGGTCGAGCCGTCGGCGAGCTCCGACAGGCGCGACACGGCGCGCTTGTGGCGCAGGAGCGATTTCGGCGTCATCAGGATCAGCGGCTTGCGGAAATCGCGCTTCAGCTGCCGGCGCAGGATGTGGAAGTAGTTCGCCGGCGTCGTGCAGTTCGCGACCTGCATGTTGTCCTCGGCGCACATCTGCAGGAAGCGCTCGAGGCGGGCCGAGGAATGCTCCGGCCCCTGCCCCTCGTAGCCGTGCGGCAGGAGGCAGACGAGCGCCGACATGCGCAGCCATTTGCGCTCGCCCGACGAGATGAACTGGTCGAACACCACCTGGGCGCCGTTGGCGAAATCGCCGAACTGCGCCTCCCAGAGCACGAGCGCGTTCGGCTCGGAGAGGGTGTAGCCGTACTCGAACCCGAGCACCGCCTCCTCCGAGAGCATCGAGTTGATGACCTCGTAGCGGGCCTGCGCGCCCGCCGCGGCGCCGCCGTCGCGGAGGTGGTTGAGCGGCGTGTAGCGGGCCTCGGTCTCCTGGTCGATCAGCACCGAATGGCGCTGCGAGAAGGTGCCGCGCTCGACGTCCTGGCCCGACAGCCGCACGCGGTGGCCGTCGAGGAGCAGCGAGCCGAAGGCGAGGGACTCGGCGGTCGCCCAGTCGATGCCCTCGCCGCTGTCGATCATCTTGCGGCGGTTGTCGAGGAAGCGGCGGATGGTGCGATGGAGGTTGAAGCCCTGCGGCACCTCGGTGATGCGGCTGCCGATCTCCTTCAGGGCCGCGGCGGCAAGGCCGGTCTGGCCGCGACGGGCGTCGTCGACGTCCTCGCGGACGGCCTTGAGGCCGGACCACTTGCCGTCGAGCCAATCGGCCTTGTTCGGCTTGTAGCCCTGGACGATCTCGAACTCGCCCTCGAGCTTCGCCCGCCAGCCGGTCTTCATCGCCTCGACCTCGGCCTCGGTGACGACGCCCTCGGCGGCGAGCTTCCTGGCGTAGATCTCCAGCGTCGAGGGATGCTGGCGGATCATGCGGTACATCTTCGGCTGGGTGAAGGCCGGCTCGTCGCCTTCGTTGTGGCCGAAGCGCCGGTAGCAGAACATGTCGATGACGACCGGCTTCTGGAAACGCTGGCGGTACTCGGTCGCGACCTTCGCCGCGAAGACGACCGCCTCCGGGTCGTCGCCGTTGCAATGGAAGATCGGCGCCTCGACCATCTTCGCGACGTCGGACGGATAAGGCGAGGAGCGCGAGAAGCGCGGATTGGTCGTGAAGCCGATCTGGTTGTTGACGATGAAATGCACCGAGCCGCCGGTGCGGTGGCCCTTCAGTCCCGAGAGCCCGAAGCACTCGGCGACGACGCCCTGGCCGGCAAAGGCCGCGTCGCCATGGATCAGGAGCGGCATCGCCGAGGAGCGGCGCTCCGGCGGGTCGCCAAACTGGTCCTGCTTTGCCCGCACCTTGCCGAGCACGACCGGGTCGACGATCTCGAGGTGCGACGGGTTCGCGGTCAGCGACAGGTGGACGCTGTTGCCGTCGAACGAGCGGTCGGACGAGGCGCCGAGGTGGTATTTCACGTCGCCCGAGCCCTCGACCTCGTCGGGGGCGAAGGAGCCGCCCTTGAATTCGTGGAACAGCGCCCGATGCGGCTTCGCCATGACCTGGGTCAGCACGTTGAGGCGGCCGCGGTGGGCCATGCCGAGCACGATCTCCTTCACGCCGGGATTGCCGCCGCGCTTGATGATCGGCTCGAGGGCCGGGATCCGCGACTCCGAGCCGTCGAGGCCGCAGCGCTTGGTG
>JAJKJG010000047.1 GCA_021154065.1 Methylobacterium sp. | reverse complement strand
CGCGATCGGCCGCGTGCAGGTGGATCGGCACGCCGCCGAGCGCGCGGCTCCACTCGGCCATCGTGGTGTAGTAGTGCGGGTGCGAGATCGCGATCGCCTCGACCCCGCCGAGGCCCTGCACGAGATCGACCGTGGCGTCGTCGACGAGCGCGATGCAGTCCCACAGCACGTTGCCGTTGGGCGTCTGCGCCAGGATCGCGCGCTGCCCGATCGCGAACGCCGGCGTCGTCTCCATCGTGGTCAGTCCCGACGCGAGGCGGCGGAACTTGTTGCTGTGCGTCCTCCGCAAGCCCTCGAGCGTGGTCCAGGACTGGCCCGAAGCCGGCACGAACTGCCGCTCGTCGACGCAGACCGGACAGGCATCGGGCGCCGCCTCGGAGGGCGGATACTGCGTGCCGCAGGCGGTGCAGATGAAGGCCGGCATGAAGACAGGATAGCCCAGCCCTGCGCCCCGGCACCAGGGCGGGAGAAGCGCATTGAGGCGGTGGCGCCGGCCCTCGCGCGGTCGCCTCGGGCGCGCGAAAGCGCGTCGCCATGATTGACACCCTCTTCGGCGCCGCCGACCATCACCGGGCGAGGCGGGAGATTGAATTGCGCGTTCCACAAACGCGGAGTCGTCCCGGCCGAAGCGCAGCGAAGAGCCGGGACCCATAGCGCCGGCGCCTGTGGGTGGATCCCGGCTCTTCGCTTCGCTACGGCCGGGATGACCAGAGAGTTTGCAGAACGATGCCGTCACGCCGTTCATCCACTAACCAACCTGGGTCGTCCCGGAAGCCGCGCAGCGGCTATCCGGGACCCATAGCGCCGGAGCTATGGGTCCCGGCTCTTCGCTTCGCTACGGCCGGGACGACTGCGTTACGAGAACCGTGTAAGGACACAAACCATGCTCTTCCCCCTCTCGCCCCGCGTCGAAGACCTGAAGCAGCGCGTCACCGCCTTCATGGAGGAGCACGTCTTTCCGGCCGAGGATGTGTTCGAGCGTCAGCTCGATGAGCTGCCGAGCCGCTGGCACGTGCCGCCGGTCATGGAGGAGCTCAAGGCCAAGGCGAGGGCGCAGGGGTTGTGGAACCTGTTCCGGCCGAAGCGCGAATATGCCGACGCGCTCTCGAACGAGGAATACGCGCATCTGTGCGAGATCATGGGCCGCTCGCCGATCGGCCCGGAGCCGTTCAACTGCTCGGCGCCGGACACCGGCAACATGGAGACGATCGCCCGCTACGGCACGCCGGCGCAGAAGGAGGAGTGGTTGGCCCCCCTGCTCGACGGCAAGATCCGCTCCTGCTTCGCCATGACCGAGCCCGCCGTCGCCTCGTCGGACGCCACCAACATCCAGTCCGACATCCGCCGCGACGGCGACACTTACGTGATCAACGGCCGCAAATGGTGGACCTCCGGCGCCATGGATCCGCGCTGCAAGATCGCGATCTTCATGGGCAAGACCGACCCCGCCGCGCCAAAGCACCAGCAGCAGTCGATGGTCCTCGTGCCGATGGAGACGCCGGGCGTGACAGTCATGCGCCACCTCTCGGTGTTCGGCTACGACGACGCGCCGCACGGCCATGCCGAGGTCAACTTCGAGAACGTGCGCGTGCCGGTCGCAAACATCCTGCTCGGCGAGGGCCGCGGCTTCGAGATCGCGCAAGGGCGCCTCGGGCCGGGCCGCATCCACCACTGCATGCGCTGCATCGGCTTGGCCGAGCGGGCGCTCGAGACGATGTGCCAGCGGGCGCTGTCGCGCGTCGCCTTCGGCAAGCCGATCGCCGAGCAGGGCGTGACCCGCCACTGGGTGGCGGAATCGCGCATGGACATCGACCAGGCGCGGCTCCTGACGCTGCAGGCGGCGCGCATGATGGACGAGGTCGGCAACAAGGCCGCCCGGGCCGAGATCGCGATGATCAAGGTCGTGGCCCCGAACGTCGCGCAGCGCATCGTCGACCGCGCCATCGAGGTCTGCGGCGGCGGCGGCGTCTCGCAGGACTTCCACCTCGCCTATGCCTACGCGCGCGCCCGCGTGCTGCGCCTCGCCGACGGCCCCGACGAGGTGCACCGCGAGACGGTGGCGAAGATCGAGCTCGCAAAGCACGCCGGGGTCAAGGAAGGCCGCAACGCGCCGATCCGCTGAGCGCTCGCGCGACGCCGCCTCGCGGCCCGGACCATGGCGCCTCAGCTCCTGGCGTTGATCCTCACTGCTGTCGTCGTCATGGGCAGCCCCGGCCCGTCGACGATGAGCGTCACCGCGGTCGGCGCCGCCTTCGGCTTTCGCCGTGCGCTCGCCTATCTGGCCGGCCTCGTCGCCGGCACCACCGCGGTTCTCTTCGCGGTCGCGGCCGGCGTCGTCTCGATGCTGCTGTCGGTGCCGCGGCTGGCGCCGGTCCTCGTTGCCGTGTCCGCCGTCTACATGGCTTATCTCGCGTTCAAGATCGCAACCGCGCCGCCGCTCGCGCGCCAGGACGGAGAAGCGCGCGCGCCGTCCTTTGCCGGCGGGTTCGTTCTGGCGATCGCCAACCCCAAGGCCTACCTCGCGATCGCCGCGGTGTTTGCCGGCACGACGCTTGCCGTCGAGCCGCGTCTCGTGGAGGCGCTGCTCAAATCGGCCGTGCTGACGATCATGATCGTCGTCATCCACCTGTTCTGGCTTTTGGCCGGCGCGGCGCTGTCGCGCGTGCTTCGCGACCCGGTGGCATCGCGGATCGTCAACCTCCTCTTCGCCGCGATCCTGATCGCGACGACCGTCATGGCGCTCGTGAAGGGATAAGGGCGGGACGCGCGACGGTGAACGCTGACGCGCCGAAGGCGTAGGGTTGCATGCGTCCGGAAGCGGTGGCCGGGACCGTCTCGCTCGGCCGCGGCGGCATCGGCGTGCGCACGCTCGGCCTGCGCGGCGCCACGCCCTATGAGGGCGGCGTGCCGATCTTCGTCGACGGCAAGCTCATCGGAGCGATCGGCGTCTGAGGCGTCACCCCGCCGCAGGACGGGCAGATCGCGAACGCCGGGCGCACGGGTTGAAGTGAGGGCGCGACCGTGACGCTCGGCGGCTGGGCGATGCGCAGCGTCGCTGATGCGGTGAAGACCAACGCATCCCTTGCGGAGACCTCTGCGAATGAGTTCGGCGCCGCTTCGCGGCAGAGTCTTGCGCTGGGTCCCGGGTCGCATTCCGCTCGCGCTGCATGCGCCCGGGAAAGCCGTGGATGGAATTGGCGCTCGCTCTCTCAACAGCGCTTTCCCGGACGCCTGCAACGGAGCGAAGCGAAGTGGAAGGCGATCGGGAGCCAGCGCAAGACTCGCCGCGAAGCGGCGCCGAATCGCACCTTTCGCAGAGGCGTCCTTTGCGAGAGGCCCTCGGCGGGGGAAATGCCGAGGCCGTGAAAGCTCAGGGCCGCGTGTCCCTCGCGCTGCGCGCGTGGCGGGCTGAGCCAAGAGGCCGCAGTTCAAGTCCGGCAGGAGGCCACATAGATACCGGTCGACCGGGCCGATGGCCGCGCGTCGAGGCCAGTCGCCCCCCTCGCGGCCTCCGCCGGCTGTCGGTCCGGCGTCCGTCCGATCCTGGGACGGGCGGAGGCGTGACGGCCAAACGCTGCTGATTGCCTGCCGGGGCCGCTCGCTCCGCATCATCCATCGCCTCGTTGCCCATCATCGCCGCACCGTTCCTTCATCATCGTCGGCGTTTTGCGCATCATCGTCGGCCTTTTCCCGCATCATCGTCGGGTCTTTCCCGCATCATCGCCGCGTCATCGGACCTTCGCCCGCACCTCCGCGGCGAGCGCGTCGATCGCCTGCGGCGTCGCCGGCCCGCCGCAGATGGTGAGCCGGTCCGGCAGATAGAGCCGGCGCTCGGGCGGGATAGTCTCGCGAAGCGCCGGGTGCCAGAGCAGGGCCGAGCCCTGGTCGATGGCGCCGCGGTCGCTCTCGGCCATAAGCAGGTAGTCGGGCGGGTCGGCGACGAGGCGCTCGAGCGACACCGTGCCGCCCTGCGCGAGGCCAAGCCGGCGGGTCGCCGGCACGAGCCCGATATGGCGCAGGAGCTCGTCCAAAATGCTTGTGTCGCCAGGAGTATAGCCGCGGCGCTGGAGCACCAGCACGGTTCGCTGCGCCGGCGCCGCGCCGCGGCTGCGGGCGAGCGCCGCGTCGATCGCGGCGGTCAGCGCCGCGCCCTTCGACTCGGCGCCAAGCCGTTGCGCCAGCACGCGGATCTGCTCGCGCCCTTCGGCGAGGCTTGTCCACAGGCCGAGCACCAGGACCTCGAAGCCCTGGCGCCGCAGCATGTCGCGCCGGGCGTGCGATTCGAACGGGCCGGTGAGCACGAGGTCGGCGTTCGTCAGCAGCACCGACTCGCCGCGTCCGGAGTTCGCCGGCAGGCCCCTCAGCGCCTCTGCCGAAAAGGAAAGCTCGTCCGAGCCGATCGGCGACACCGAGGCGATCCGCTCGCGCTCGACGAGCGCCAGCAGGAGCTGGTCGGTGCATTTGTTGAGCGACACGATCCGCTGCGGCGGCTCGGCCGCGAGCGCCGCCCCGGCGGCGAGAAGGCCGAGCAGCGGGGCGAGGAAGCGGCGGATCATGGCGTTCGGTTCTAGGCTTCCGGGCCCGGCCCATCCAGCTGTGGCGGCGCCGCCACGGTCGGCCGCGATCGGCGACGGCGCCGCCGATGGCGATTGCCCGCCCGAAAGGGCCGGCCTAGCGTCGCTGCCGACGTAGGTGCCCCGTTAAAGCCGGGGTGAAACGGGAATCCGGTGCGAGCCTTAAGGGCTCAATTCCGGAGCTGCCCCCGCAACTGTAAGCGGCGAGCGGCGATCCGAAAAAGCCACTGACCTTAGGGCCTAAGCCCTTGGTCGGGAAGGCGGATCGCAGCCCTGACCCGCAAGCCAGGAGACCGGCCAGCGTCGTGGTCAACCCAGTCCGCCGGTGGGGCGGAAGGAGGTCTCCATGGCACGCCCGACAGGTCGCCTCGCGGCCGTTCTCCTCGCTTTTTCCGTCCAATCCACGCCCGTATTCTCCCAATCCAACACACCCGACATCGTCGTCACCCCGAGCCGCACCGAGGAGCCGATCCAGCGCGCCGGCAGCGCCGTCACCGTCATCACGGCGGACGAGATCGAGCAGTCGAGCGTGCGCGACGTCGGCGATCTCCTGCGCCGCTCGCCCGGCCTGACCGTCACCCAGAACGGCGGCCCCGGGCAGATCCAGACCGTGCGCATGCGCGGCGGCGAATCCCGGCATACGCTCGTGCTGATCGACGGCATCCGCGTCAACGACCCGTCGACGACCGGGCGCGAGTTCGATTTTTCGACGCTCGTCCTCGCCGATGTCGAGCGCATCGAGGTCCTGCGCGGCCCGCAATCGGCGCTGTACGGGTCGGATGCGATGGGCGGGGTCATCAACATCATCACAAAGAAGGGCGGCGGGCCGCCGCGCGCCCATATCTCGGTCGAGGCCGGCAGCTACGGCACCAAGGAGACGAAGGGCGGCATCTCGGGCGGCGACGGCCGCGTCGACTACGCCTTCGGCTTTGCCGCCTTCGACACGGCCGGCTTCTCCGGCTTCGGCTACCGCATCCCGCGCCTGCGCTATCTCGCGCCGTGGGGCTTCGAGCCGGACAGCGCGAGGCGCACCGGCGTCACCGGCCGCATCGGCGTCAACGTCTCGGACGGCGTCCGGCTCGAGCTCGGCGGCAGCTACAGCTTCAACCGCGCCCAGTACGACGCCGCCTTCCTGCCGTTCCCGGATACGCCCTCGAACGCCACGAGCGAGCTCGGAAACGTTTATGGCCGGCTCATCGCCGACTCGTTCGGCGGCATGCTGCGCAGCACCGTGACGCTGTTTGCGAACCAGACCGACCGGCGCTTCAACGACGTCAGCTACGCCCAGGGTTTCCTGTTCTGCAACAACGACTTCTTCCCGGTCTCGATGCTCACCGCCTGCCGGACGAGGACGCAGTTCATCGGCGAGCGCGTCGGCGCCGAGTACCAGGGCGACTGGAAGCTCGGCGCCGCCGGCACCTTCACCTTCGGGGCCCGCACCGAGCGCGACACCGCCGACAGCTTCGGGGCCGGCATCGCGCCGAACCCCTCGCCCTGGACGCGCACGATCGCCGCCGAGCAGACGACCGATTCGGTCTTCGCCCTGCACCAGGTCACGGTCTTCGACCGGCTGCACCTCTCGCTCGGCGGGCGGATCGACAAGGTCCGCGACGTCGAGACCTTCAACACCTGGCGCGCGACCGCCGCCTACGAGATCCCCGAGATCGGGAGCAAGCTCAGGGCAAGCGCCGGCACCGGCGGCAAGGCGCCGTCGCTGTTCCAGCTCTTCAGCCCGCAATTCGGCACGGCGACGCTCGAGCCCGAGCACTCGATCGGCTTCGACGCCGGCGTCGACCAGATGCTGCTCGACGGCCGCGTCAAGCTGTCCGGCACGCTGTTCCTCAACCGCTACCGCAACCTCATCGATTTCACCTTCGACCCCGGGCAATGCCAGCCGGGCCAGTTCTTCGGCTGCTACATCAACGTGGGCCACGCCCGCACCCGCGGCGCGGAGCTCGCCGCCGACGTCGCCATCGTGCCGCAATTCCTGCGGCTGAAGGCGGCCTACACCGAGCTCAGGGCGTTCGACCTCGAGACCGGCTTCCGGCTCAACCGCCGGCCCGAGCACGAGGGCCGCTTCAGCCTCGTGATCACGCCCTACCCCGGGCTGACGATCGAGCCGGCGATCGTCTATGTCAGCGAGCGCTACGATTTCCCGAACGAGGTCAACAAGCTGCCGGCCTATGCCCGCCTCGATCTCTACGCCGAGTACAAGCTCAACCAGACCTTCACGATCTTCGGGCGCGGCCAGAACCTGACCAACGCCCGCTACGAGGAGGTCATGAACTACGGCACCCCCGGCCGCTCCGCCTACGCCGGCGTCAAGGCGACGTGGTAAGGTGTCATCCCGGGGCTCGCCAAAGGCGAGCACCCGGGACCCCCCACCTGTCATCCCGGGGCTCGCCGAAAGGCGAGAACCCGGGACCTCGATGCGCACGCTCCGCCGCCCTTTCGCTTGCTTCGCCTGTTGCGAATATTGCGCCTCCCGCCCATTTCGAATATTGCGTCTACCGGGGGCCGGGCCGCCGCCGGTCATCATGACGAAGCGACATTTCCATCATGACGATGGTGCCTGAGAGACCTGTCCCGCCGTCGCGGCGCGACGCCGCGATGGCGGCGGAGGCGAGCCGGGCCCTGTCGCCGTTCGGGCACGTCCTCGAGCTGCGCCTGCAGCTCGGCGACGGCGGCGTGCTCCTGCTGCCCCGCCCCGCCGTCGACCTCCTCCGCCGCGCCCTCCTGGAGATCGCGCAGGGCCACGCCGTCGCCGTGACCGCCCTCGACGCGGAGCTGACGACCCAAGAGGCCGCAAACCACCTGAAGGTGTCGCGCCCGCACCTGATCCGCCTCCTCGAGGAGGGCCAGATCCGCTTCCGCCGCGTCGGCACCCACCGTCGCGTCCGCTTCGGCGACCTCGAGGCGTACCGGACGAAGGCCGAGGAGGACCACCGGCAGGCCATGGCCGCGCTCGCCGGGCAGGTGCCGAAGCGCGGGGCGGGCTAGTAGCGACACCTGAAGCCTAGGTCGTGCCCCACAGACGGCGTGTCCGCTTCTGGCCGATTGTGTTGAAGAAGTCGGCTCTTCTAGCCGAGTCGCAACATTGGGTCGGGCGAGCGCGGTTACCCTCAAGCGGGCGCCGGCTGCGGGATCGGG
>JAJKJG010000046.1 GCA_021154065.1 Methylobacterium sp. | reverse complement strand
GGCATACCTTCAACTATCACCGTGACTACTACATCCCGGC
Organism: Methylobacterium sp.; assembly: GCA_021154065.1. Next base: position 5,086 of record JAJKJG010000046.1, on the reverse strand, counting down.
CGAGGAGGTTGCGAAGGTCGAAAGCACGCGGACGGCCATGCTGGCGGGGCAGGCTTAAGATCATGGCGACGCACGCGGGAACTGCTGTCAGCGAGACGGAAGCGCCGGTCTACTTCGACACCGACGAGCATGGGCACGCCGAAGGCAGCACCATGCTCGGCTTCTGGATTTATCTGATGAGCGACTCGCTCATCTTCGCGATCCTGTTCGCGACCTATGGCGTCCTCAGTCGGAGCTATGCCGCCGGCCCGTCGCCGGCGGACCTGTTCGAACTCCCTCTCATTGCGCTCAACACCACGATGCTCCTCCTGTCCTCCATCACCTACGGGTTGGCGATGCTGGAGGTGGAACGGCGAAGGATGGGGCTGACGCTGTTTTGGCTGGGCGTCACCGGCCTGTTCGGCCTCGGCTTCCTCAGCATCGAACTCTACGAATTCGGCCACCTGATCCATGAGGGCGCCACGCCGCAGCGCAGCGCTTTCCTGTCCGCGTTCTTCACCCTGGTGGGAACGCACGGCCTTCACGTGACCTTCGGCATCATCTGGCTGGTCACGCTGATGTTCCAACTCCCGATGCACGGCTTCATCCCGGACAACCACCGCCGGCTGATGTGCCTCGGCATGTTCTGGCACTTCCTGGACGTGGTCTGGATCGGCGTGTTCACCTACGTTTATCTGATGGGAGTCCTCCTGAAATGAGCGCGCAGGCCGAGCGGCATCCCGCGGACCCCCACGCCTATGATGACGCCCACGATCACGGGCACGACGATTCGGGCAGCCATCACGGGTCGTTTCGGGACTACCTGATCGGGTTCGGCCTCTCGATCGTGTTGACCGCGATCCCCTTCTGGATCGTGATAGACAATGTGTTCCGAGAGCCCAAGGTGGCCGCAATCGTTCTCATGGCCTTCGCGGTCGTCCAGATCGTGGTCCACATGGTCTACTTCCTGCACATGAACTCGAAGTCCGAAGGCGGCTGGACGATGTTGGCCTTGATCTTCACCTCGATTCTGGTGGTGATCGCGCTGACCGGCTCGTTGTGGGTCATGAACCACCTCGATTCCAACATGATGCCTGGCATGTCGCCCGAGCAGGCGCGCAACCTGCCCTGACGCCCCGAGGGGTTTTGAGGCGGCGATTCGCTCAGTTTGGCCCGTGAACGATTTCGAGGAGGCCGCACCGGCGCCGCGCTCGCCGGGCACGCTGGCGTTTCTCGTCGTCCTTGGAATGCTCGGCGTCGCCGTCTTGGCTGCGCTTGGGACATGGCAGCTTCAACGCCGCGCGTGGAAGCTCGACCTGATCCAGCGCATCGAACGCCGCGTCCATGCGCCGCCCGTCGCCGCTCCCGGCCGGGCGGAGTGGCCCACCATCACGGCCGCCAATTATGAATATCGGCGTGTGCGCGTAACCGGCGTCTTTCTGAATGATCGCGAAACGCTGGTGCAGGCCGTTACGGAGCTCGGCCCCGGTTCCTGGGTCATCACGCCTCTCCGGATGTCAGACGGCGCTCTCGTTCTGGTCAACCGCGGCTTCGTTGCGCCCGAGCGGCGCGATCCGGCCACGCGCTGGGCCTCCGAAATCAGAGGAGAAACGACGTTCACGGGCTTGCTCCGTATCACGGAACCCGGCGGAACCTTGCTGCGCTCCAACGATCCGTCATCCGATCGCTGGTACTCGCGCGACGTTGCGGCGATCGCTGCCGCGCGCGGACTCACCGACGTCGCTCCCTGTTTCATTGACGCCGATGCGACGCTCAACGCGCATGATGGGCCGGTCGGCGGGCTGACAGTGATTGCCTTCCAGAACAACCATCTCCTTTACGCGATCACATGGTACGCGCTTGCGTTGATGCTCGCCGGCGGAGTTGCCTGTGTCATTCGCGATCAGTGGCAGATCCGGAGGACCGGCTCTCATCAAGCCTGAGCGAGTTCATGCCGATCCACATAGTACAGGTCACCCCGCGCCCGCCACCTACGAGGAATTCGGCGGCGCTTTTTCAGGTGCACAAGCTTCAGCTGGATACCTCCGAGACGATCCGGCACGTGCTAGATGTTTGATCCCGGGGTTTGATGGTGCACTCTTCTCACCAGAGTGGGAGGGATGCGCTATGGGCCAGGTTCTCCATGGGAGCGCCCGGCACGACAGAGGCGGTCCGTCGCACGAGACAGCATCGTCGAGAGAGCCTGAGGGGGCTGGCTAAGCACCACGGCATTAACCCGAAGACGGTTGCGAAGTGGAAAAAGCGCACCTCGGTCCAGGACGAGCGCACTGGCCCCAAAGAGCCGCGCTCGACGGTGCTGAAGCATGCGGCGACGGCTCACGACGAGGACGAAGGGCAGGAGAGCGGAGGGGTTACGGCGACCACCCCTGGCTCCAGCAACCTCCAAGCCGGCGGTCCCGCTGCGGTCAGCGTGTCGCTCGCCGATGCGGTGTTCTTTTCGGCGCAGACCGGCCAGCGGCTGCGCGTCTGAGCTTCGGGGCCCGCCCGTCGCCGTCAGAACACGAGTTGCACCTTCATCGCCCGCGATCGGTCGGAGGCCAGCTCGAAGGCCTCGACCGCCTGCTCGAACGGCATGGTCGCGGTCAAGAGCGGCGTCACGTCGACCAGCCCTTGTCCCATCAGCTCGACCGCGAGCGCGAACTCGGCGTCAAAGCGGAACGTGCCGCGGAGCTGGAGTTCCTTCGCGACGATCAGGTTCATGGGCAGCGTCATGTCGCCGCCGAGGCCGAGTTGGACGACGATCCCGCCCGGACGCACTGCGTCGAGCGCGTCGCGCAAAGCCGCCCCGTTGCCGGAGGCCTCGAACAGGATGTCGAACGCGCCCTTGTCCGCCGCATAGGGCGCGAGCGCGTCGGGCGAGGCCGCGACATCGAGAACGTGCGTTGCGCCGAGCCGCTCGGCGATCTGCAACGGCGCCGCGGCGATGTCGGTGGCGATGATCTCGGCCGCCCCGCCAAGCCGGGCGACGGCGACGGCCAGCGCCCCGATCGGACCGCACCCCGTCACGAGCACGCGCCGTCCCATGAGCGGCCCGGCTTGGCGCGCGGCGTGCAGGCAGACGGCGAGCGGCTCCGCCATCGCCGCCTCGGCCATCGTCATCCTCTCGGCGATAGGCACCGCTTGACCTGCCTCGATCGTCAGGCTCTGGCGGAAGCCGCCCTGCGCGTGGGGGAAGCGCATCGCGCTGCCGATGAAGTGCATGTCGAGGCAGTGCTGGTGCAACCCCTCGCGGCAATAACGGCAGACGTTGCACGGACGACTCGGATTGACCGCGACGCGCGTGCCGGGCGCGAGATGGTCCACATTCGCGCCGACCTCCTCAATGACTCCGGCGATCTCGTGCCCGAGCGCCATGGGCTCGCGGATCCGTACGGTGCCAAAGCCGCCATGGTGGTAGTAATGTAGATCCGAGCCGCAGATGCCGCCGGCGGCGATCCGCACGCGGACCTGGCCCGGCCCCGGCGAGACGACGGCGACCTCATCAACCCCCAGGTCCTTCGGAGCGTGGATGACGACGCCGCGCATGGAACCCCTCCCTTCCTCGGTTTGGCCAGCCCTCGGCCTTCAGAGCACGGCCATGATCCCGCCGTCGACGTAGATGATCTGCCCGTTGACGTAGTCGGACGCCGACGAGGCGAGGTAGACGGCCGTGCCGATCAGCTCCTCCGGCCGGCCCCAGCGCCGGGACGGGGTGCGCCCCTTAACCCAGCCGTCGAAGGCGGGATCGTTGAAGAGGGCCTCGTTCATGTCGGTCAGCATGTAGCCCGGCCCGATCGCGTTCGCCTGGATGCCGTCCCCGGCCCATTCGGCGGTCATGGCGCGGGTGAGCATCTTGATGCCGCCCTTTGCTACCGTGTAGGGCGCGACGGTGGCGCGGGCGAGCTCGCTCGTCAGCGAAGCGATATTGATGATCTTGCCCTGCCCGCGCGGGATCATGCGCCGGGCGGCCTCGCGCCCGACCAGAAAGGCGCTCGTCAGGTTGGTGTCGATCACCCGGCGCCAATCCGCGGTGGCCAGATCCACCATCGGCCGCCGGAACTGGATGCCGGCATTGTTGACGAGAATGTCGATTGCGATGCCCTCGGCGTCGAACCGGGCAAAGGCGTCCCCGATTGCCGCCTCGTCAGTCACGTCGAATCGGGTCGCGTCGGCTCGGTGGCCGGTCGCCCGCAGCGCTCCAACCGCCTCGTCGAGGCGGGCGGCATCGGTGCCGTTCAGGACCAGGCGGGCCCCCGCGGCCGCGAGCCCTTCCGCGATGGCGCGTCCCAGCCCGCGTGAGGAGCCCGTCACAAGGGCTGTGCGTCCGGAGAGGTCAAACGGGTTGGGCATCGCGGACTCCTAGAGTCTGTTAGGGACTGAGGATTGCGGCTTTATGGAGCATGAGGCAAGCGAAGGCGATGAAGGGGAAGCCGCGAACGGTCTCGGGCAGACGCTCGTAGTCGCGCACGAGCCGGCGGAAGCGGGTGGCCCAGGCGAAGCTTCGCTCGACGACCCATCGCCGAGGCAGGAGCAAAAAGCCGCGCTTGGCTTCGGGCGCCTTGACGCCCTCGAACTGGATGCCGTGGGTCTCGGCGTCCTTGGCGGGCTGATCGCCGGTGTAGCGCTGGTCGACAAAGGCGAGCTCGACACTGGCCCTGGTCGCCTCCTGGACGGCCTTGGCCAGCACCGTCACCTGCGCCCGATCCTGCGCGGCGGCGGGCGTCACGGGGGTGGCCAGCAAGTGGCCCAGCGTGTCGACCGCGATGTGGATTTTGGAGCCCTTCTTGCGCTTGGCTCCGTCATAGCCGGCCCGGCGCCCGCTCTCGGGGGTGGAGCGGAGCGTGCGGCTGTCGAGGATCACGGCCGAGGGGCTCACCCTTGCGCCCGGCGAGGTCGCGCAGGAGCACGCGCAGGTCATGCATCATGGTCTCGAACACGCCGGCTTTGAGCCAGCGGCCGGTTTGCTGGTAGACGATCTCCCAGGGCGGGAAGTCGTTGGGCAGCATGCGCCAAGGTGCGCCGGAACGGATCAGGTAGCGAAGGGCGTTGAGCACTTCGCAGGTCGTGCCGGCGCTGGCGGGCATCAAGGGACAAAAGCGCAAGGTAG
>JAJKJG010000045.1 GCA_021154065.1 Methylobacterium sp. | reverse complement strand
GGGAAGTCCTTCGCCACCTGCGCCAGCACCGCGGTGCGGAAGGCCGCGATGTCGAGCCCGTCCTTCTCCTCGACGAAGACCATGCCCTTACCTTCGAGATCGGCGCGGTATTTCGCCGCCGTCTCCTTGTCCCAGGCGAGCGTCTTGCGGCCGATTTCGGTCATCACCTCCTCGATGATCTTGCGGTCGGCTTCCGGGATCGCCTGCCAGGCTTTCTCGTTGATGAAGGTCGAGAGCACCGACTGCATGTGGCCGGTCAGCATGACGTATTTCTGCACCTCGTAGAGCTTGAGGTTGTAGATGTTCGGCAGCGGGTTCTCCTGGCCGATGACGAGGCCGGTGGCGAGCGCGGTCGCGAGCTCGGAGACCTCGACCGGCGTCGCGACGGCGCCCATGCCGGTCAGCATCGACGACCACAGCTTGATCGGCACGCCGCGGTACTTTTTGCCCTGCATGTCCTTCGGCGACAGCACCTTCTCCTTCGAGGTGAGATGGCGCGCGCCCTGGTACGAGCTGCCGATGATGCGCATGCCGCCCTTCTCGACGAGCTGCTTGTTGATGTCCTGGAGCGGCGCCGACGTGCGCGGGTCGGTCGCCACCATGGCGTGCTCGGCGTCGCGATAGACGAACGGCGTGTTGAAGACGGCGACGATCGGCAGGATCTTGCCGAGCGAGGCGAAGTCGTGGTGGCCCATGGCGATCGCGCCGGCCTTGATGCCGTCGACCATCTCGCCGACGCCGCCGAGCTGGGAGTTCGGGAAGACCTGGATCTCGACCCGGCCGTTGGTGCGCTCCTTCACCGTCTTCGCGACCTCGTCGGCATAGAGCGTCTGCGGCGCGTTCGCGACGCCGACATGGGCGTAGCGCAGCCTGACCTGGGCCGCGGCGTCGCTCGCCGAGCCGACGCCGATGACGAGCGCCGCCGCAACCAGAGTCGAAAGACCTCGCATCGTGAACCTCCCTCTCGCTTCCCAAGCTTCGCCCCGTACGGTCGCGCTTGCTGGGTCGACGTTTTGCCAACATGCATCAACATCACGGAGGACGATAGGGCGGCTGATTTGATCCGGCCGCGACGTGCTCTAGCATCGCCGCCGCCCGCCGACGGGCGCACGAGCGAAGGGAGCCCGCCATGCACATCCCGGAGGACGCGGTGCTGCTGCGGATCTTCGTCGGCGAGGACGACCGGTTCGAGCACCAGCCGCTCTACGAGGCGATCGTGCTCAAAGCCCGCGAGATGCACCTTGCCGGCGCGACGGTGCTGCGCGGACCGATGGGTTTCGGCCATTCGAGCCGGCTGCACACGGCGAAGATCCTGCGCCTCTCCGAGGATTTGCCGATCGTGGTCGAGATCGTCGACAGCGAGGCCAAGATCGATGCTTTCCTCCCGGTCCTCGACGCCATGATGCAGAGCGGCCTCGTCACCCTCGAGAAGGTGCGGGTGCTGCAATACGGCGAGGACCGCTTGAAGGTGCAGGGCGGGGCGGGCTAGCTGCGCGCCGGCGTCGATCCTGGAGCGCGAAGCGATGAACTACCTATGGGTCGCCCTCGGCAGCGCGCTCGGCGGGGTCGCGCGCTATTGGTGCTCGGGCGTCGCCGCGCGCTTGTGGGGCGAGACCTTCCCGTGGGGAACGATCATCGTCAACGTCGCCGGCTCCTTCGTCATCGGGCTGTTCGCGACGCTCACGGCCCCGGACGGGCGCGTGTTCGCGTCCTCCGAGGCGCGGGTCTTCGTGATGGTCGGGCTGTGCGGCGGCTATACCACATTCTCCTCCTTCAGCCTGCAGTCGCTGGCGCTTGCCCGCGCCGGCGAGTGGGCCGGATTGGGGATGAACATCGGGCTGTCCGTCGTGCTGTGCCTTGCGGCGGTGTGGCTTGGCCACGCCGTTGCCGTCGCGGTCAACGGGTAGGGGGCTCGCTTGGCTGAAGCAGCGCGCGCCAAGGTCTCGCCCGTGGCATGGCTGGCGGCGCCGGCCGGGCTGTTTTTCGTCCTGTTCTTCCTGTTGCCGTTCGGGGTCATGGCGTTGTTCAGCGCGCTTACCGGCAACCCGCTGCAGCGCGCGGGCGTCGGCTTCACGGCCCGGCACTACGCCCGCATCCTCGACGATTCGCTCTACATCGAGTCGCTCGCTTCGACCTTGAAGATCGGCGCCGTGACGACGGCGGCGGCGCTACTCCTAGGGTATCCGCTGGCGCATTGGCTGGCGCGGATGCGCTCGCGCGGCGGCCACGCGCTCCTCCTCATGGCGGTGATCGCGCCGATGCTGACCGGCATCGTCGTGCGCACCTTCGCCTGGATCACGATCCTGTCCGACAAGGGCGTCATCAACGCGACGCTGATGGCGGCGGGCGTCATCGCGACGCCGCTGCCGCTGATGTACAACGAGCTCGGCACGGTGATCGCGCTCGTGCACATCTACGTGCCGTTCATGGTGCTGACGCTCGCCGGCGTCATCGGCCGCATCGACGAGCGGCTCGAGGAGGCGGCGATGAGCCTCGGCGCGAGTCCGCTCCGCGCCTTCCTCGAGGTGACGCTGCCGTTGAGCCTGCCGGGAATCCTCGCCGGCTCGCTCCTCGTCTTCGCGCTGGCGATCTCTGCCTATGTGACGCCCTACCTCATGGGCGGGCAGCAGGTGCTGACCCTGCCGATGCTGATCTACCAGCAGGTCGCCGCGACCTTCAACCTCGCCTTCGCCGGCGCGCTCGGCGTCGTGCTGCTCGTGGTCTCGATCGCCCTCGTCGTCGCCTATAACCACGTGCTCGGCCGCATGAGCCGAAGGGAGGATTTGGCGTGAACTCCGGTGCGCAACCTCTCCCAAAGGGAGAGGTCGAATCGCCGCCGCGGCCGCGACCGGGTGAGAGGTTACTGCCTCGCCGCCTAGACCGTAATCCCTCACCCGGAGCGCCTCCGGCGCTCTCGACCTCTCCCTCAGGGAGAGGCGGGCGCTCGCTCGGCCGCCTCGCTTATCTTGCCGCGAACGGCGCGATCCTGTTCTTCCTGCTCGCCCCGCTCGTCGTCGTCGCCGTGTTCGCTCTGAACCCAACGCCGTTCATTCAGTTCCCGCCTGTCGGCGTGACGACGCGCTGGTTCGCGAAGTTCTTCGCCAGCCCCGAGTTCATGGGCAGCCTGCGGCTGTCGCTCGAGGTCGCCGGCGCCGTCGTCGTTCTCGCGACGCTGATCGGCGCGGCGGCGGCGCTGGCGCTCGCCCGCGGCGGCCTGCCCCGCGCGCGCGTCCTGACGGCGGTGTTCCTCGCGCCGCTGATGCTGCCGGCGATCCTGACCGGGCTCGCGCTCTTCCAGCTCTTCCAGCTCGTCGGCCTCGGCCGCCCGACCTGGGCGCTCGTCGTCGGCCATACCCTGGTGGCCGTCCCTTACGTCATGCGCACGACGCTTGCCGTGCTGAGCGACTTCGACCGCCGCATCGAGGAGGCGGCGGCGATCCTCGGCGCCTCGCCGGCGCGCATCTTCTTCGAGGTGACGCTGCCGATCATTCGCCCCGGCGTCATCGCCGGCGGCATCTTCGCCTTCATCGTCTCCTTCGACCAGTTCCCGATCTCGCTGTTCCTCGTCACCCCCGGGCGCGAGACGCTGCCGGTCGTGCTCTTCAACTACATGAAGTTCGACCTCGACGGCGCCATCGCCGCCGCCTCGATGGTGTCGATCCTGCTCGCGCTCGCCGTGGTTGTCGCAATCGACAGGCTTGTCGGCCTGAGGGCGACAATGCGAATTTGACCCGCACCGGAACAGGGAGGCTGACCATGGCCATGACGATTTCTCGACGCGCTGTCCTCGGCGGGGTCGCCGCGGCGGCGGCGCTCGGGCGTCCCCATGTCGCCCGCGCCCAGGCGGCAACGCTCAAGATCACCACCTGGGGCGGGAAGTGGGGCGAGGTGATGAAGGGCGAGGTCATCCCCGCCTTCGAGCGCGAATTCAAGTGCAAGGTCGAGGTCGACCAGGCCTTTCCCTACCTGCCGAAGCTGCAGGCGAGCGCCAAGAACGCGCCGGTCTACGACGTGCTGCACGCGAACTCGAACGAGCAATGGCGCGCCGCGGTCGACGGCCTCGTGGTCGAGAAGATCACGGCAAAGGAGGTGCCGAACATCAAGGACGTCTACCCCTACGCCGTGTCGGACAAGATCGCCGGCGTGACGATCTTCACGAGCGCCGTCGGGCTCGGCTACCGCACCGACAAGGGGCTCTCGGCGCCGAAATCGTGGAAGGACCTCGCCGATCCGAAGCTCGCCGGCCAGCGCGGCGGCTACCAGATCCCGGTGAACTCGCTCGGCCAATCGCACCTGATGCTGCTCGGCCAGCTCTACGGCAAGGGCATGACCGACCTCGACGCCGCCTACAAGGCGCTCGAGCAGCTGAAGCCGATGAAGCTCGTCGACTTCACCGGCCAGATGGAGAAGATGCTGCTCCAGGCCGAGGTGGTGATGGGCATCATCCACGATAGCGGCATCTACCGTTACGACGGCGACAACCAGCCGATCGCTTTCGCGGCGCCGGCCGAGGGCGTGCTCTCGCTCGAGCAGGTGTTGAACGTGACGCCCGGCTCGAAGGTCAAGGAGCTCGCCTACGGCTACATCGACTACATGCTGCGCCCGGACATCCAGAAGCGCCTGTCCGAGGCGGTCTGGTACTCGCCCTCGAACCGGAACGTGAAGCTCGACCCGAAATACGACGCCAAGCTCTACAACACGCCGGAGAAGGTCGCGACGCTGATCCAGGTCGACTGGAAATGGTACAACGACCGCAAGGACGACATCGATGCGCGCGTGGCGCGGATTCTGAGAGGGTAATTCGCCACCCCATCATCCCGGCCGGAGGCGGCGCCAGCCGCTCTCCGCCTTCGGCTGCGCTCGCCAGGGAGACGGCTTCGCCCGGTTGCGCCGCCGCTGCCCTTCCGTCTCCGGCGCCCCTCGGCTAAGGATGCCCGGCCTTTCGCGGCTGCGAGCGAGTGATTCATGGCTGAGACGATCACGCCTCCGGTCTTGTCGGGCGAGCCCAGGCTCGTCCCTGGCGTCGCCGAGGCGGCCCGGCCGGGCATCCTGACCGGCAAGCGCGGCCTGATCATGGGGGTCGCGAACAACCGCTCGATCGCCTGGGGCATCGCCAGGGCCGCCCACCAGCACGGCGCCGCGCTGGCCCTGACCTATCAGGGCGACGCTCTGAAGAAGCGGGTCGAGCCGCTCGCCCGCGAGCTCGACGCCGCCGTCGTCGGCCATTGCGACGTCACCGAGGCCGCGACCATGGACGCGGTGTTCGCCGAGGTTGGACGGCTGTGGGGCGGGCTCGACTTCCTCGTCCACGCCATCGCCTTCTCGGACAAGGACGAGCTCACCGGCCGCTACGTCGACACGAGCGAGGGCAACTTCACGAAGTCGCTGCTCGTCTCCTGCTACTCCTTCACGGCGGTCGCGCAGCGGGCCGAGAAGCTCATGACGAACGGCGGCTCGCTCCTGACGCTGACCTATTACGGCGCCGAGAAATGGATGCCGCACTACAACGTCATGGGGATCGCCAAAGCGGCGCTTGAGGCCTCGGTGCGCTATCTCGCGGCCGACCTCGGCCCGCAGAACATCCGCGTCAACGCCATCTCGGCCGGGCCGATCAAGACGCTCGCGGCCTCGGGCATCGGCGACTTCCGTTACATCCTGCGCTGGAATGAGTACAACTCCCCCTTGCGCCGCACGGTGACGACCGACGAGGTCGGCGACACCGCAGCCTATCTCGCCTCCGACATGGCGAGAGGCATGACCGGCGAGATCCTCCACGTCGACGCCGGCTACCACGTCGTCGGCATGAAGAACCCGGAGGCGCCGGACATGACGCTGGACAAGGATTGAGAGGCAGGCACCCTCACTCCGGCAGCCGCTCCCCCTCGCTCTCCGTCGTCCCAAGTCCGGCCATCGGGGAACCCGCCGCCCGGAGGCTTTGTTCGGGTCCCCGAATCCGCTAGAGCCTCTCCCCGGGGGTGCTCGGCCGTGCACGAATGCGCGTCGGGCCGGAGGTGCGGATGCGGAGCGCCGGGATCGGCCTCGCTTTGATCGCGGCGCTCGCAGCGCAGGCCGCCGCCGGCGAGGGCGGCACGGGGCTGCGCTCGGCCGCGCCCGACGCGCCGGTGTTCTCGGCTCGCCTCTACGGCGCCCCCTTCGCCATCATCGCGATCGTGCCGAACCCCATCGTCACCGCCTGCTACAAGGCGACGCCCGAATACACCTATCTCTACACGCCGGCCGGCATGGTCGGCGCGCCGCCCGCCATCCGCCTGCACACCTACGGCGCCGACACCCGCTACCTCCTCAGCCCGCTTTCGGCCCACAATACGGGCGCCTCGGCCTATCGCTGGAAGGGCTCGCCGCTCTACCAGTATGAGCTCGGCCCGAATTCCGGCTACGCGCTCGCCAATCGCCCCGCGATCGAGGGCCGCCGCGGCCGCGACCGGCCGGCGGTGGCGCGCAACCCGGGGCAGAAGATCGACAACGCGCTCGCGCCCGATCTCGAGGGCCGGGGCAGGCTCGCAGGGTCGAGCGCCGGCCTCGGCAACCTGCGGCTCGGCGAGGCCTTCCGCCCGACGCCCTGGGGGGCATCCGGCGCGAACCACCCCGCGGCATCGGACGGCCCGGGCGAATGCCCGTGACCGGCGCGCCGCCGCCCGCGGCGCTGACGCATACGCTCTATTTCATCCGCCACGGCGAGACCGACTGGAACGCCGAGGCGCGGTTGCAGGGCCAGCGCGACGTGCCGCTCAACGACTTCGGGCGCGTCCAGGCCGAGGAGGTCGGCGCCCGGCTGCGCGGGCTCTTGCTCCATTACGAGGACCTCGACTACGTCGCGAGCCCGCTGTCGCGCACCCGCGAGACCATGGAGCGGATGCGGGAGGCGATCGCGCTCCATCCCGTCGCCTACCGCGTCGACGAGCGGCTGCGCGAGCTCTCGTTCGGCGTCTGGGAGGGCCTCACCTGGAAAGAGGTCCGCCAGCGCGATCCGCGCGGCGCCCGCGCTCGCGACGCCGACAAGTGGGGCTTCGTGCCGCCGAAGGGCGAAAGCTACGCCATGCTCGCCCGGCGCGTCGCGCCGTTCCTCGCCGATCTCACCCGCGACACGGTCGTGGTCTCGCATGGCGGCGTCGCCCGCGCGCTCCTCGCGCTCCTCGGCCACGCCTCGCCCGACGAGGCGCCGCGGGTCGACATCTGGCAGGGGCGGGTGCTGGTGTTCGCGGACGCGCGGCACTACTGGGCCTAAAGCATGCGGCGACAGGCGGCATTCACGGCCTGTTCAGCGCTTCGGCCGGCATGCTAGAAGCGGGTCGTCGTCCGCGCTTCGGCAGCGGATGAGGCCGCCTGCCGGACCGATCCCGGACCTTGGCGGTCGAGGGGGAACTACAAGGAGACAGGGATCGCCGGCGAGGCGTCGCCGCGGTCCGGGCGTCTGCGAGGCGGCACGGCAGCCGACTCCCGCGGGCGCGGAGCATTGGATGAACAAGCCGACCGAGAGTACGCGTTTCCGGGTCGAGGCGGCCCGAGAAGCCGCCATCCTGCGGGGCGACATCCGCGACGATCTCATCCGCGACGAGGTCCTGGCCGACCTCTTCGCCGCGACGGCGCGCGCCCGCCCCGACCATCCCGCCCTCGTCTTCGGCGAGACGCGCCACAGCTATGGCGAGGTCGCCGCGCGCAGCGATGCCATTGCCGGCGGGCTGATCGGGCGCGGCATCGGCCCGGGCGATGTCGTCGGGTTGTGGATGGGCCGCGGCCCCGAGCTCCTGATCGCCCAGATCGCGATCGCGAAGTCCGGCGCCGCCTGGCTGCCTTTCGACGCCGACGCGCCGGTCGACCGCATCGCGGTCTGCCTTGCCGATGCCGGCGCAAAGGGGCTCGTGACGAGTGCCGCGCTCGTTGCGAAGGCCGAGGTCGGCTGCCCGGTCCTGACCTCGGACGAGCTCGCCCGGACGGGCGGCAGCGCCCCGCTCGATCCGAAGGCCCGCGGGCTCAACCCCGACCACCCGGCCTATCTCATCTACACCTCGGGCTCGACCGGCACGCCGAAGGGCATCGTCGTCACCCATCGCAACATCTGCCACTTCCTGCGCGCCTCGAACGCTCTCTACGGCTTCACCGCCGACGACGTCGTGTTCCAGGGCGCCTCCGTCGCCTTCGACCTGTCGATGGAGGAGATCTGGATCCCCTACATGGTCGGCGCGACGCTCGTCGTCGCGAGCCCGGCGACGATCGGCGACGCCGAGAAGCTGCCCGACATCCTCATCGCGGCCGGCGTCACCGTGCTCGACACGGTGCCGACGCTGCTCGGGCTCCTCAACCGCGACATCCCCTGCGTGCGGCTGATCCTGCTCGGCGGCGAGGCGCTGCCGCCGCCGCTCGTCTCCCGCTGGTCGAAGCCCGGCCGGCGGCTCTTCAACACCTACGGCCCGACCGAGGCGACGGTCGTCGCGACCGCCTGCGAGCTGCGCCCCGGCGAGCCCGTGACGATCGGGCGGCCGATCCCGAACTACAGCGCCTATGTGGTCGACGAGAGCCTTAATCTCCTGCCGCCGGGCGTCCAGGGCGAGCTTCTCATCGGTGGCCCCGGCGTCGCCAAGGGCTACCTCAAGCGCCCGGAGCTGACGGCCGAGAAGTTCATCGCCAATCCCTTCCCGTCCGACGGCCGCGACCCGATCCTGTACCGCTCCGGCGATGCCGTCAGCCTCGACGAGGCGGGCAACATCGCCTTCCACGGTCGCATCGACGACCAGGTCAAGATTCGCGGCTTCCGGGTCGAGCTCGGCGAGATCGAGACGAAGCTCGTGCACCTGCCGGGCGTCGCGCAGGCGGCCGTGGTGCTGCGCCAGGACGAGGGCATGGACCGCCTCGTCGCCTTCCTGGTGCTCGAGGCGGGCGTCGCCCTCGACCGGGCGACGATCCGGGCGGATCTCCGCGACGAGCTCCCGCCCTACATGATCCCGAGCCATTTCGAGATCGTCGAGGCCCTGCCGCGGCTGTCCTCCGGCAAAGTCGACCGCAAGTCGCTCAAGATGGCCGAGCTCGCCGCCGGCGACGCGCCTGGCGAGCAGGAGGAGCCGGCAAACGAGACCGAGGCGGCGCTCCTCGTCGCGGCAAAGCGCGTCTTCGGCAACCAGGCGATCCCGTTTACCGCCGACTTCTTCACCGATCTCGGCGGCCACTCGCTGCTCGCCGCCCGCTTCATCTCGGCGGTGCGCGAGGTGCCGGTCTTGGCCTCGATCACGCTCCAGGACGTCTACGGCAAGCGCTCCTTGCGAGCGATGGCCGACGACCTCATCGAGAAGACCGGCGGCGCCGGCGCCGCGCATGTCGCGCGCGACCTGTCGTTCACGCCGCCGCCGCTGATGCGCCGCTTCCTCTGCGGCCTCGCGCAAGCCGCGGCGCTGCCGGTGATCCTGACGCTCAACACGATGCAGTGGCTCGGCATCTTCGTCACCTACCTGCTGCTCGCCGGCGAAGGGCTCGGCTTCCTCGCCCAGATGGCGGCGCTGCTCGCCGTCTATGTCGTCATCAACGCGGTGACGGCGCTGACCGCGATCGCCCTCAAATGGGTGGTGATCGGGCGCACGAAACCCGGCCGCTACCCGCTCTGGGGCGCCTATTACTTCCGCTGGTGGTTCGTGAAGCGGCTCGAGCCGCTGGTGCATATCAAATGGCTCCAGGGCTCGCCGATGATCCGGCGCTACCTGCGGCTCATGGGCGCCCAGGTCGGCGGCGACGTGATCATCGCCGACATCGACGCCGGCGCGATCGACCTCGTCTCGATCGGCCGCGGCACCACCATGGGCTCGAAGACCAAGATCGCCAACGTCGAGATCATCGGCAACGAGATGGTCATCGGCGAGGTTCACATCGGCGCCGACGTCTATATCGGCTCCTCCTGCACCATCGGCCACGACGTGACGATCGGCCCTCATGCCGAGCTCGCCGACCTCACCGCGATCCCGGAAGGCACCGTCATCGGCGAGGCCGAGAAATGGGACGGCTCGCCGGGCGTCAAGGTCGGCATGGTCGACGTCGCGGCGCTGCCGGACTTTGCCGAGGCGACGCCGGCACGCCGCGCGGCGTTCGACCTCTGCTATGCGATCGCGCTCGCGGCGATCCCGCCGGTCAGCCTTTTGCCGATCTTTCCGGCCTTCTACATCTTCGACCAGCTCGACGAGCAGATCTCCGAGTTCCTGGAGGTGAGCTACCTCTGGTACCTGCCGGTGCTCGCCTGGCCGACGGCGCTGTTCATGATCTTCGCGACCGTCGGGCTCATCGCGCTGACGCGCTGGCTCGTGCTGCCTAAGGTCCGCAGCGGCACCTACTCGATGTTCAGCGGCTTCTACATGCGCAAATGGGTCGTGGCGCTCGCAACCGAGGTGACGCTCGAGACGCTGACCTCGCTCTACGCCACGATCTACATGCGGGCCTGGTACCGCGTCATGGGCGCGACGATCGGCAAGGGCGCCGAGATCTCGACGAACCTCGCCGGGCGCTACGACCTGACCGAGATCGGGGCGAAGAACTTCATCGCCGACGAGGTCGTGTTCGGCGACGAGGACGTGCGCCGCGGCTGGATGCATCTCGAGCCGGTCAAGACCGAGGACCGCGTCTTCGTCGGCAACGACGGCGTCGTGCCGCCGGGCGCCGTCATCCCCGAGGGCGCGCTCATCGGCATCAAGTCGAAGCCGCCGGCAAACGACATGATGAGCCCGGGCGACACCTGGTTCGGCTCGCCGCCGATCAAGCTGCCGACGCGCCAGAAGGTCGACATCGGCGCGACCTGGACCTACGAGCCGAGCACCCTGAAGAAGCTCTGGCGGGCGGTATTTGAGGCGCTGCACACCTCCTTTCCGTCGATGCTGTTCATCACCTTCGCCATCCTGTCGATCGACAACTTCTTCTATCCGGCGGTGCAGACCCGCGACTGGCCCATGCTGGCGGCGAGCTTCGTCGCGGCCTCGGTCGTCATCCCGCTGTTGCAGACCTTCATCGTCGTCGCGGTGAAATGGTTGACCATGGGCATCTACGCGCCGCTGATGAAGCCGATGTGGTCCTGGTGGGCGATGCGCACCGAGGCGGTGGCGGTGCTCTATTGGGGGCTCGGCGGCAAGGTGCTGCTCGAGCACCTCCAGGGCACCCCGTTCCTGCCCTGGTTCCTGCGCCTGTTCGGCGCCCGGATGGGCAAGGGCATCTGCATGAACACGACCGACATTACCGAGTTCGACTGCGTCGAGGTCGGCGATTTCTGCTCGATCAACGCCCTCGCCGCCTTGCAGACGCATCTCTACGAGGACCGCGTCATGAAGGTCGGGCGCGTCAAGCTCGGGCGCGGCGTCTTCGTCGGCGCGAACGCCACCGTCCTCTATGACACCCATATCGGCGACTACGCCCGCCTGCGCCCGCTCACCGTCGTCATGAAGGGCGAGAACATCCCGGCGAACTCCGAATGGGAAGGGGCGCCGGCGGTGCCGGTGGGGCACAAGGCGGCGGAGCTGCAGGCGGCGGCGTGAGCGCCGTCATTGCCGGCGCGCCCTCCGCCGCCGGACACCATTCTTGACGCCGCACCCATTGCGACTTGCCGTCCTGCCGGGCATGGTTGTCGCCGGCCGGCACGGCCTTTGTGGAGGATCGGCTTTGCGCAAGACCATCATCATCGCCGCGGCGTTCATGCTCGGCGTCACCGGCGCGCAGGCGCAGACGCCGCGCAAGGGCGGCACCATCCGCTACACGGCGGCCTATGGCTCGAGCTTCTCCGGGATGGACATCCACACGACGCCACGCGCCCAGGACGAGATCTGGGCGCGCGCCATCCACCGCTCGCTCTACAACTGGGATTCGACGGCGAACAAGCCGGTGCTCGAGCTCGCCACGGCCGTGACCGTTTCCGATGACGGGCTCGCCCACACCTTCAAGCTGCGTGACGACGCCTTCTTCCACCACGGCCGCAAGCTGAGGGCGGACGACGTGATCTTCACCTTCACGCGCCTGATGGACGGCTCCAAGGCCTATCCGGGGGCGCGCTTCGTCCGCCTGATCAAGGGTGCGGTCGAGGTCGAGAAGGGCCAAGCCAAGGCGATCTCCGGGCTGCGGAAGATCGACGACTCGACGCTCGAGATGACGCTCACCGAGAAGGTCGACCCAGGCTACTACTTCATGACCGCGACCACCTCGATCTACCCGGCCGACGAGGCCGTAAAGGACTCGTTTGCGACGAAGCCGATCGGGCTCGGGCCGTTCAAGTTCGTCGAGCACGTCCCGGGCTCGCGCTTCGTCGCCGAGCGCTTCGAGAAGTTCTACAAGCCGGGCAAGCCCTATGCCGACAAGGTCGTGATCGCCATCATGGGCGAGGCGGCGGCGCGCGACGTCGCGTTCCGCAACAAGGAGATCGACGCCGCGATCCTCGGGCCGGCGCAGTACGTCGCCTACCAGGCCGATCCAAACCTCTCGAAGGGGCTCCTCGAGGTCGCCGAGGTGTTCACGCGCCACATGGGCATGAACCCGAGCTTCAAGCCTTTCGCCGACAAGCGCGTCAGGCAGGCGATCAACCATGCGATCGACACCGACCTGATCATCCGGCGGCTGGTGCGCGGCAAGGCCTTCCGCGCCACCGGCTGGCTGCCGATCTCGTCCCCCGCCTACGACAAGGACCTGAAGCCCTATGCCTATGACCCGGAGAAGGCGAAAAAGCTCCTCGCCGAGGCAGGCTTCGCGCAGGGGTTCGAGTTCGAATGGACCGCCTCGTCCAACGAGAGCTGGGGCGTGCCGATCGTCGAGGCGGTGATCCCGATGCTGGAGAAGGTCGG
>JAJKJG010000044.1 GCA_021154065.1 Methylobacterium sp. | reverse complement strand
TTCGAGCACGAGGCGACGACCTCGAAGATCTCCGAGGACCAGATGTTCTACTGCCGCCAGCGCGGCCTCGACCCCGAGGAGGCGACGGCGCTGATCGTCAACGGCTTCGTCAAGGACGTGCTCCAGAAGCTGCCGATGGAGTTCGCCGTCGAAGCGCAGAAGCTGATCGCGATCTCGCTCGAGGGGAGCGTGGGGTGACGGCGGAGGTGGAGAACCTGGTGCTCGAGCACCTGCGCGCCATTCGGGCCGACACGGCGAAGATGGCGGAAGACATTCGCGGGCTGCGGACCGAGATGACTTCGATGCGCCAGCATATGGCCGGCGTCGTCACGCTTCAGGAGCTAGATCACACCGACATTGCCTCGCTCAAGGTTCGGCTAGATCGTATCGAGAGGCGGCTAGAGCTGGTGGATTGAGCACTTGGCGCCGTCGCCGTGCGGGGCGGTGGGGCGCTGCATCAGGAGGGTTGCGTCCTTCGAGGCTCGCTCCGCTCGCACCTCAGGATGAGGGGAGAGGAGAATGGCCCAACCAGGTGGACGCGCCTGCTGTGGAACAAGCTCTTCGGGTCGCGCTGCGCGCCCGAGGATGACGATCTGAACGAATGGATGAAAGACCGATGCTCGAAATCAAGAACCTCACCGTCCGGGTTGACGACAAGACCATCCTCGACGGGCTGAACCTTACCGTGAAGACCGGCGAGGTCGCGGCCATCATGGGGCCGAACGGGTCCGGCAAGTCGACGCTGTCCTACGTCGTCGCCGGCCGGCCCGACTACGAGGTCCTCGACGGCGAGGTCCTGCTCAACGGCGAGAATATCCTCGCCATGGAGCCGGACGAGCGCGCCGCGGCGGGCGTGTTCCTGGCCTTCCAGTACCCGCTCGAGATCCCGGGCGTCGGCACCATGACCTTCCTCAAGGCGGCGCTCAACGCGCAGCTCAAAGCCAAGGGCATGGCCGAGCTGACGACGCCTGAGTTCATCAAGCGGGTCAACGCCGCGGCGGCAAGCCTCGAGATCCCGAAGGACATGCTCAAGCGCGCCCTGAATGTCGGCTTCTCGGGCGGCGAGAAGAAGCGCATGGAGATCCTGCAGATGGCGCTCCTGCAGCCGTCCTTCTGCATCCTCGACGAGACCGACTCCGGGCTCGACATCGACGCGCTGCGGATCGTCGCCGACGGCGTCAACGCGCTGCGCTCGCCCGAGCGCTCCTTCCTCGTCATCACGCACTACCAGCGCCTCCTCAATCACATCGTGCCCGACAGCGTGCACGTCATGGCGAACGGCCGCATCGTGCGCTCCGGCGGGCCCGAGCTCGCGCTCGAGCTCGAGGCGAACGGCTATGCCGAGTACAGCCTGCAGGCGGCCGAGTAAGCCGATGAACGCCGAGCTCAAGGTCATCCGCACCGCCGCCGAGCAGGCGCTGATCCAGCGCTTCCCGGCCCTAAGGGATACGTTGCCGCACGGAGGAATAGTTAAGCCGTTGCGTGACGCCGCCTACGACCTTCTAGTTAGGCGCGGCCTGCCGCACCGGCGGGTCGAGGAGTGGAAGTACACCGACCTGCGCGCCCTGATGCGCGAGGCGGCGCCGCTCGCCGAGAAGCCGTCCGCTGAGGAAATCGCCGTGGCGCTCTCGGCCGCGCGCGCCTTCGCCGACGCCGACGTCGGCCGCCTCACCTTCGTCAACGGCCATTTCGCTCCCGGCGCCTCCGACCATGAGCTGCCGGCGGGACTCGAGGTCGTCCCGCTCGCCGAGGCGCTCGCCGGCGGACATCCGCTCCTTGCCGAGATCGGCGCGATCGAGCCCGCCCGCGACAACGCCGCCTATGCCATCAACACCGCCTTCATGAGCGACGGCGCGGTGATCCGCGTCGCCGCTGGCACCGCGCTCGCGCGCCCGCTGCATCTGCGCTTCGTCACGAGCGCGCCGGCCGCCGTCTCGACCGCGACCCGCGTCCTCGTCGTCGTCGAGGAGGGTGCTTCGCTGACGCTTGTCGAATCGCACGAAGGCGAGAACGGCGCGGCGCATCAGCCAAACGACGTCGTCGAGATCGTCGCCCGCGACGGCGCCAAGATCCGCCACGTGCGCCTGAACGCGGAAGGGCCGCGGGCGCTCGCGCTGTCGACGCTGACGGCGCGGCTCGGCGCCGACGTTTCGTTCGACAGCCTCAACGTTACGACCGGCGCCGCCGCCTCGCGCCACCAGGTGTTCCTGACCTTCGCCGGCGAGCATTCGAAGGCGAACGTCAACGGCGCCACCATGGTGAAGGGCTCGCAGCACGCCGACACGACGCTCTTCGTCGACCATGCGGTGCCGCATTGCGAGAGCCGCGAGCTGTTCAAGACCGTCATCGACGGCGAGGCGACCGGCGTCTTCCAAGGCAAGATCGTCGTCCGCCCGCACGCGCAAAAGACCGATGGACGCATGATGTCGGCCGCGGTCCTGCTCTCCGAGGGCGGGGCGATGAACAACAAGCCCGAGCTCGAGATCTTCGCCGACGACGTCCAGTGCGCCCATGGCGCGACCTGCGGCGAGCTCGACGACAACCTCCTGTTCTATCTCATGGCCCGCGGCCTGCCGCGCCCCGAGGCCGAGACGCTGCTGCTGCAGGCCTTCCTCGGCGAGGCGATCGAGGTCGTCGAGCATGAGGGGGTGCGCGAGGGGCTGATCGAGGTCGTGACCGGGTGGCTCGCGGAGCGGCACTGATCCTCCTCTCCCCGCTCGCGGGGAGAGGTCGGGTCGCGCCTGTGGCGCGACCGGGTGAGGGGCTGTCGACGCTCCCGCTCGATGCCCGGCAGCCCCTCACCCGGTCGGCGGAGCTTGTCCTTGGGCTTGCCGAAGGCAAGACCCGAGGGCCGACTCGGCCTCTCCCCGCAAGCGGGGAGAGGGGAGGACCACGATGAACGCACCGTTCGTGACGCCCTACGACGTCGAGACGATCCGGGCCGAGTTCCCGATCCTGTCGCAACAGGTATATGGCAAGCCGCTCGTCTACCTCGACAACGCCGCCTCGGCGCAGAAGCCGCGCGCCGTGATCGACGCCATGGTCCGCACCATGGAGACCGGCTACTCGAACGTGCACCGCGGCCTGCACTACATGGCGAACGCCGCGACCGAGGGCTTCGAGGGCGCCCGCGAGGACGTGCGGCGCTTCCTCAATGCCCGTTCGACCGACGAGATCGTGTTCACGAAATCGGCCACGGAAGCCTACAACCTCGTCGCCAACTCGTTCGGCACGATGGGTCTCGGCGAGGGCGACGAGATCATCCTCTCGATCATGGAGCACCATTCGAACATCGTGCCCTGGCACTTCCTGCGCGAGCGGAAAGGGGCTGTGATCAGATGGGTGCCGGTCGACGACGACGGCAACTTCCTCCTCGACGAATACGAGAAGCTGTTCTCGCCGAAGACCAGGATGGTCGCGATCACGCACATGTCGAACGTGCTCGGCACGGTGACGCCGGCAAGCGAGATCGTGCGCATCGCCCACGAGCATGACGTGCCGGTGCTCCTCGACGGCGCCCAGGGGGCTGTGCACCTCTCGGTCGACGTGCAGGCGCTCGACTGCGATTTCTACGTCATGACCGGCCACAAGCTCTACGGCCCCACGGGGGTCGGCGTGCTCTACGGCAAGCGCGAATGGCTCGAGAAGATGCCGCCCTACCAGGGCGGCGGCGAGATGATCAACGAGGTCCGCTGCGAGGGCATCACCTACAACGAGCCGCCGCACCGCTTCGAGGCCGGCACGCCGCCGATCGTCGAGGCGATCGGGCTTGGCGCCGCGGTGCGCTTCATGATGGAGCTCGGCCGCGAGCGCATCCAGGCCCACGAGGCGGCGCTCAGCTCTTATGCGCACGAGCGCCTGCGCGGCATGAACGCGCTCCGGATCATCGGCCAGGCCCGCGGCAAGGGCGCGATCATCGCCTTCGAGATGAACGGCGCGCACGCGCACGACGTCGCGACCGTGATCGACCGCCAGGGCGTCGCGGTCCGGGCCGGCACTCACTGCGCCATGCCGCTGCTTACGCGCTTCGGCGCCACCTCGACCTGCCGTGCGTCCTTCGGCCTCTACAACACCATGGCGGAAGTCGATAAGCTGGCGGAGGCCCTGACCAGGGCGGAAGCCCTGTTCGCGTGAGGTATGACCGACATGCCTTTGATCATGGGTGATCTCTACATCGCCCTCCGGAAGGCTGGGGCTGACGAGAAGAGTGCAATGGCAGCAGCCGAGGAAGCATATAGAGCCTTTGCGGGGCGACCCATTGCAGGCTCAAGCACGAAGGGCTCCCTAACCCGCAGTGCTCGGCAGCTCACTTGGATGATGGCCGCCAATCGGGCGCTCATGTCGATCGTGTTCGTGCTCCTCGTTGTGATCGACCGCTAGAGGATGACGAGATGACCGAGGCCAGCCCCCCCGAAGGCGCCGCGCCGAACTCACCGCAGATGGGGCTCGCCTCCGGCCTGCCGCCGGAAGAGCTCGACCGGCTGACCGACGACATCGTCGCGGCGCTGAAGACCGTCTACGACCCCGAGATTCCGGCCGACATTTACGAGCTCGGCCTGATCTACCGGGTCGACGTCGACGACGAGAGGAACGTCGCCGTCGACATGACGCTGACGGCGCCCGGCTGCCCGGTCGCCGGCGAGATGCCGGTGTGGGTCGAAAACGCCGTCGCCTCCGTGCCCGGCGTCAAGGCGGTGACGGTCAACATGGTCTTCGACCCGCCCTGGGACCAGAGCCGCATGTCCGACGAGGCGCGCGTGGCGCTCGACATGTGGTAGGCGCCCTCGACGAACCGCGACCGAATTCTTATCTTCCAAGCGAGATGCTTCTGCCCGGGCCTTGACCCCGGCCGCCGGAGAGAATGATGCCCCTGCCCAGCTTCAAGGTCCTGACGCTCTCGGACGCCGCCGCAAACCGCGTCCAGGAGATCATCGAGAAGGCCGACCGGCCGATCGCCGGCGTGCGCGTCGGCGTCAAGAACGGCGGCTGCGCCGGCATGTCCTACACGATGGAGTACGCGGAAGGCGCAAAGCCCGGCGAGGACGTCGTCGAGGACAAGGGCGTCAAGGTCTTCGTCGATCCGAAGGCGGTGCTGTTCCTGCTCGGCACCGAGATGGACTACCAGACGACAAAGCTCGCCGCCCAGTTCGTGTTCAAGAACCCGAACCAGACCTCGGCCTGCGGCTGCGGCGAATCGGTCGCGATCACCCCGGCAAAGCCCGACGCGCTCCAGGCCGCCGAATAGGTGGACGCGGACGCGATCCGCGACCTCTTCCAGGGCTGGGCGAGGTCCGGATCCGCCGGATGTTCGGCGGGCAGGGCGTCTTTTCCGACGAGCTGATGTTTGCCCTCGAGGCCGGCGGCGAGCTCTATCTCAAGGCCGACGAGACGAGCGTCGGTGCGTTTCGCGACGCCGGGTCGCGGCAGTTCTTCTACATGAAGGAAGGCCGGCCGATGCCGCTGAACTTCTGGACCCTGCCTGACCAGGCCCTCGACGATCCGGACGAGGCCGCCGGCTGGGGTCGCCTCGCCGTCGATGCGGCGCGCCGCTCGGCCTCGCCGAGGAGGAAGAAGCCGCGGGCTTAAGGCCCGGCTGGCGCCCGCTACGCCGCCCCTATTCGATCACCTCGTCGGCGCGGGCGAGGATCGCCGTCGGGACCGCGAGGCCCAGTCGGCGCGCGGTTCTGATATTCACCACCAGCTCGAACCGGACCGGCTGCTCGACCGGCAGGTCGCTCGGCTTTGCCCCTTTGAGCACCTTGTCGACAAAGCTGGCGGCGCGTCGAAACAGGTCCGGAAGCGACTCGCCATAGGACAGGAGAGCTCCGGCCGGAACGAAGTTGCGATCGCGGGCGACGGCGGGAATCCGCTGCTCGGCGGCGAGCGCGGCGACGACGTGGCGCTGCGTCAGCAAGAGGCCCGAGGTCTCCAGCAGCAGGTTGTCGACGCCGTCGAAGGCCGCACGCGTGATCGCGCCGGGAATGTCGTCGGCGACGCGGATCGGCAGCTCCTGATAGTCCATCCCGAGCAGGCGAGCGGCGCTCTCGCGCTCCGTGGTGAGCTGGCTGCGCAGCGGCTCGGGCGTGATTGCCGGCTCGTAGAGATAGGCGGCGCGACGCGCCTGCGGCACGATCTCGCGGACGATCTCGAGCAGCTTCGGCACGATCTCGTCGAGGATGGCGAGACCCGTGAGGTTGCCGCCGGGACGCGCGAGGCTCTCAACGAAGCCGCGGCGGACGGGATCGGGCGCCGATCCGAACACGACCGGGATCGTGGTCGTCGCAGCCTTGGCGGCAGCCGTCGCGATCGAGCCGGCGCTGACGATCAGGTCGACCTCGAGGCGGGCGAGCTCGGCCGCCGCCGCGGCCATGCGCTCCGGCGTTTCGGCCTGGCGTATGATGATCGTGAGGTTCTGCCCGTCGATCCAGCCGAGGTCTTGCAGGCCTTGCCGCAAGGCCGTCTCGGGCTGTCCGGCGGCGGCGCCGGGCGGCTCGGGCGAGAGATAGCCGACCCGTCGGGGCCGCTGGGCACGGCCGGGCACCGCGCCGGCGAGGATCCCGACAGCGGACAAGCCGACGACCAGATCGCGCCGCTTCATTCGATCAGCCCGGGCCTATCGCGCGCGGTGAACCAGGCGAACAAGTAGCGCCGGAGTGGAGTGGAGTCACGGGCCTGGCGCGACGCGCCGGGAGGGGAGGGCCGTCGCGGAAGGCGCCTTATGGCTTAGGCGACTTCCGGCAGGTCGCCGGGGCCGGCGTATTCGTGGTCCGTGACGGTGCGGTTGCGGCCCATGCGCTTGCCCATGTACATGCACTGATCGGCGCGCTCCAGCAGCGACACGGCGGTATCGCCCTCGCGCAGGACGGCGACGCCGGCCGAGATCGTCACCTTGCCGAGCGATTCGCCGGTCGAGCGCTTGACGAGCTCGCGGCTCATGACGCTCTGGCGGATGGTGTCGGCGAGCGCCCGCGCCGGCTGCATCGTCGTCTCGGGGAGGATGATCGCGAACTCCTCGCCGCCGAAGCGGGCGAGCGTCGCCTTGGATTTCACCGCCTCGCGCATCGTCATGCCGACGAGCTTCAGCACCTGGTCGCCGGTGAGGTGGCCGTATTTCGCCGTCGAGCCGAGCGCGAGGCCGATCATGTCCATCACCTCGTCGATCTCGGCGATGACCGAGGCGCTCGTCTTCTCGGCCTCGACGATGTGGCGGTGGGTCGCCAGATGGGCGTCGTAGATCGCGGTGATGTCCTCGTCCGAGATGTTGCCGCGCTCGACCGAGAGGCGCTTGATGGCATCGTTCATCAGCGGCTTCTGGCCGCCGACATAGGTGTACCAGACCTCAT
>JAJKJG010000043.1 GCA_021154065.1 Methylobacterium sp. | reverse complement strand
TCGCTGAGACTATGGAACGCGAGCTGGGCATTCTTGTGCTCATGGTTGAAGCGATCCAAGGCGTATCCGGCGCGGCTTGTCGGCTTCCGGAGTTGAATGTCGTTTTAATCAACCGGCATGAATCAGAGGTTCGTCGTCATTTCGACCTCGCTCACGAACTGTTCCACATTCTCACTTGGGACACCATGCCGCCAGAACGCGTTGAATGTGCAGAACCAGGCGAGGCGAAAATCGCGCCGGCGACGGCCCGTGAGCGGCGCCTTGCTCGCATCGAACAGCTTGCGAACAACTTTGCAGCCGGCGTGCTTATGCCCGGCCCTGCGCTGGACAAGCTGGGCGCTCCCCATGGAGATTTGGTGGTTTGGCTGGATGCGGCCGCGGCCATTTTAGGCGTCTCCGGTCCCGCATTGAAGTATCGGCTCTTAAACGCTGGACGCATTGCTGCAGAGGCTAAGCGGATTCCTGATAGCGCTCTCATTCAAGTTGCGCGCGAGCGCCAACTCCCGCCGCCGCCTGTTCCGTTCGGCGAGTCGTTTCTGAAAACAATCGCCAAAGCGATCGAGGGCGGGCACTTGTCCGCGCGGCGAGCCGCGGGATTGTTAGACACGACTACAGACGATCTAGGCGCTTGGTGTGACGCGCTAAAGATTGGGCGCCCGGCGGAACTCTAGGCGGGTTGTGGTACATTCTGGCGCGGTTCTGGTTGATACCAACATCATCCTAGAGTGCCACGACAGGCAGTGCTGGCGCGCGTTGGCCGGCGCGTACCAACTCGAAACCGTTGATCTTTGCGTTCGCGAGACGCAAACGGGATTCCAGCGGCGGCGCCCAGAGAGTCGCGGATCAATGAGCAGGAGCTGCGGCGTTCATTCAAAGCCGTTCATCCAGTGTCGGATGAGCAACTAGCCGAGGTTCTGTTGAAAGGCGGCGCCGCACTGGACGCCGGCGAAAGGGCGCTATGGGCGCATGCGCTCAGTCGCACGGATGAGACATGGATCCTTTGTGGTCCTGACAGAGCCAGCATGCGGTTCGGTTACCAAGCTGGAATGCGCGCACGTCTTGTTTCGCTTGGCGGCCTCTTTGAGGAAATCGGCCATCGGCCGAAGGAAGCTCTCCGGGCGCACTTCGAGAAGCGCTGGCTAGAGGACGTGCTGAGCAAACTCGTGCTCGGCATCCTATAAGTGTCTAAACTCCCCTCTCGGGTGTCCGGATTAGGACAGCACCCCCCGCCCGGTGCTGTCCTGGCTGGACGGCCGCTACCCCACTTCGCCCGCGCGGCTGTCCCAATATGCCAAGCCCGCGCGTGCCAGGTCGGCTAGGCCACCCTGTTGCGGCACTTGGCTGTAGGAGGTTCTCATGTCGGAAGCGATTTCGCGTCGAAGGCTGTTTGGTTGGTTGGCGGCGGCAGCGATTGCCGTCACGGCGCCGGCGCTCGTCGCGTCCGAGCCGGCCGAAGCCCAGACCGTGGGCATGGAGCGGCGCCAGGATCGGCGGGCGGGACGGCGCATGGCTCGGCGGGTGCGGCGTACCGGGCGCGGGGCCGCGCGAGCCACCCGGCGCGCCGTTCGCCGCGGCGTGATCTGACCGCTCCATCGGCGAGGCCGCCCCCGCGGGCGGCCTCGTCACGCGTCCTCGGGCCGGACGGCACCGCCGCCGGGTGCCGCCGCGATTGGGCGGCCCGCCGCGGCGGCGCGGACCTAAGCGGTGGCGTGCTGCGCGGCGGAGATGTCGGCGATGAGGTTTGCGAGCGCGGCCTCGCCGTCGTCGATCGACGCCGCCGTCCGAACGGCAATCACGTCGCCCTCGGCATCGAACAGCACGGCGATGTGAGGGAGGCCGGACGCGGGAGGATCGTACACCACGGCGGTCAAATGGGCTTCGGCGAGCATGCGAGGCGTCTCGGGGATGAACGCGCCCGACTGGGCCCAACAGCGGCTGTCACAATCAAGCTCAAAAAACGGACAGCATGTTGATAGCGGGGACCTGCGAGGCGCGCCCGTTCATGCGCGGCCTTGCGGCGCTCGAGTCGAAGGATTCGCCGCTTTTATCGATTAACCCGCACCCGCGCCCGGCTCGCGGAACATTGCCGCTGGCTAGCGTGGTGCGCGGCGGCGCTTGCGGCCTTTCGGTCCGGCGGCGATTCGGCTATCGCTGCGGTGATTGCCGGTATTCGTGTGCGTAAAGGCGTAGCCGCTCCGTTTTGGAGGCTCGCATGGCGCAATTCATCGAGACCGACCCCGACATCATCATCGAGCGCTATCGCGAGCGCGCCGACCAGTACCGGCGGCTCGCGGACCGAAATGCCGAACGCGACGCCTGCCTGAGGCTCGCCGCGATCTACGACTCGCTCGCGGAAGGCATGGTCACCATCCGCCGCGCCCGCGAAGCGCCGATCCGGGCCGCCCGGGACGAGATCTCAGGCTGAACCGCGACCCCTCCGCGCTCCCTGGCCGGGCCGGCTCGTCTCGGATAGGCTGTCGCCGCCGCGACGAGGAGAGCCGCCGATATGGTGCCGAGTGTCGAGTCCGTTGCCGAGGTTCCCGGCCAGCCCTCCGTAAAGCAGGTCGCCCTGACCATCGCCTTCAACGACGCGGTCGGGCCGATGCACGTGATCTCCTTCAGCGTGCGCGTTCAGGGGCTCGCGAGCGATCCGCTCTTTACCATCCACGATCGCGCCATCGAGCAGGCGAGGCGCTGTGCCGAGGCGTTCCTGGAATAAGCTCGGAGCTGCTTTTTCACGCGCCGGGCCTGCCCTGAAGGGCGCCGGTCAAGGAATCGCCACACGGTCGCGGCAGGCTCGCGCCATGGCCCGCATGCCCCCGCCGATGCCGCCGAGCGTGCGCTACACGCTCGCCATCGCCTCGCTCCTCGCGATCGCCGCCGGCGCGGCGGTGTGGATCACGCACGCGCAGCGGGTGTGGTGAACCTAAGCCCCTCAGTTCGCCGCGAAGCAGTAGAACAGGCCGGCGCCGCCGGTGCCGCGCAAGGCGTGCTGGCTGCAGCCGCCGTTCGGGCCGCGCGACGGGTGCGACGTGTTCCAGGATTTCGACGGCTCGTCGTCGCGAAGCCCCATGCGGTCGTGGTGGCCGACCATCGCGGCGCCGGCCTCAGCCGACGTCCAGTTGCGGCAGGTCATGTCGTCGGCGCCGGCGAAGGCGCGGCCGTCGGCCTGCGAGCCGGTCAGGATGTCGTGCATGTTCGGCGTGTCGCCGCGGCCTTTCACCGGCTCGCCGGTCTCGGTCAGCGCCGTCTGCTTCGAGATCTTGTTTGAGGCGCCGTGCAGGTCGTCGACGCTTTGCGCGATGACCTCGCCCTTGGCGTTCTGCCACGGCCCGCGGCCGATGCGGTCGCGGGCGTTGACGGCGCCGGCGCCTTGCGTCGAGAGGTAGGCGCGCCAGGTGCGGCTGCCGGCGCCGGCCTTCGCGCCGAGCTCCTGGCAATGCCGGTCGGCGCCCTCGAGCCCGCCGAGATCGGCGCCGCGGCCGGAGCCGGCGCTCGTCACGAAGAAGCTCATGGCGCCGCCGCCCTGCTGCGCGACGGCGGCGGTCGCGGCCGCGCCCGCGGCCAGGAGCGAGGCGGCGATGACGGTGATGCGGCGCATGCTGTTTCCTCCCGCGTCCGGCTCGGACAGGGGCGGCCGGACTAGCGGCAGGCTAGCATGCTCGCGCTCGCCGCCGCCCGGCCGCACGGCGATGTGATCGAAACTTTTTTGCACGGACTAGGAAAACATCCTTGACAGCGTGACGCTCCTCGGCTAGAAAAGGCGCACGCTCCGGAATTGCGGATCGCCAACACCGCGCGCTGTCATGGCCGGGCTCGTCCCGCGCCCGCCTCAGTCCGGCGAGGGGTGGCCGTCGGAGCGGAACTGAAAGACGAAATAGGGTGGGATGCACAGCCCGCGCGGATCGCCCTTGCCGGCGTTGCGGCCGAGCCAGGCGCCGTCCGGCTCCTTCTGGCCGAAATCCTCGGGATCGAGATGGCCGGCGACGCCGGCTTGGCGCTTCAAGAACTTCTCATGCCCGTTCGCGGCGTCGTAGCCGATCGGCCGCAAGCAGATGTAGTCGTCGCGGCAGGGCGTGGCGGCGTCGCAGGCGCGCACGCCCGAATAGGCGGTGCGCTGGACGAAGCAGTCGCCGAGCTTGCGCTCGCCCTCTGCGACCTGGGCCAGGCATTTGTTGAAGCCGGTCGCGGCGAGGAGCCCGCAGGTCGCCTCGGGCGGCAGCCCCTTGCATTCCGAGAGGCGCAGCATGCCGGACGGGAAGCCGCCGGTCTGGGCGTTGCGCTTGTTGACGAAGAGCAGCGGTTTCGGCGTGGCGTCGCTGTCGTTGCCCTCGAAAAACTCCTGATGCGCGGCGTAATAGGTGTTGTCCGCGGGCGCGCCCGGCGGCAGCCGCTCGTCGGGGATCAGCGTCTTGCGGTTCGACCGGTCGGTCCAGTCCGGCGGCGTCTCGCGCGGCGGATCGGTGCGCAGATAGCGGTCGACGCCGTAGGCCTTCGTGGTCACGGTGCCGCATTGCATCGCATCGCCGATCTGCCGGCCGGTCCTCGACAGGCAGGCTGCGTCGCCGGCCGGGCCGTCCGGCTTCGGCGCGCAGGTGCCGAGGCCGGGCGCGTTCGCCGACTTGAACAGCGGCGTGCAGGTAAGGCCCGCCCGGCAGGTCCATTTGCGCTGGCTCTGCGTCAGGGTCGGCTCCATGAGGCAGGCGCCGCCCCAGCCGCCGATGAGCTCGGTGCCCTCGAGCTCCGCCTGCAGCTTGTTGAGCGGCCGGGCCGCGTAGCTCGCCGCGAGATCGTTGCGCACGAGCGTCTCGCCGTCGGCGAGGCGCTGGAGGATCTTGAGCCGCCGCGGCTGGTCGCCGAAGAAATGCGGCGAGCCCGGCAGCAGCACGGCATTCGAGGCGGCGGTGTCGGCGCGGTCGGCGCCCGGGAAATGGAAGCCGGCGATGGCGCGCGCCTGATGGCATCCCGAGCAGGCGAGCTCGTTCAGCCGCGTGCGCACGTCGTCGGCCGACTTCATGAAGCTGAACTGCCGCGTCGGGCTCAAGGCGGCGTTCATCGCGGCCGTGATCTGCGCGTCCGTGATGATCGACAGCGCGGCCGTCGGCGCGTTCCAGAACGGCTGGTTCTTCGAGCGGTGCGGGCCGCCCGGCGACACCGTCGTCGCCCGGCAGGCGAGATATTTCTGCTCGATGTTGAGGGTGCCGTTGTCGATGTCGGAGAGCACCTCCGGCCTTGCCAGATAGGCCTGGAAGTCGGCCTTCGACATCGGCTTGGATTTGCCCGGCTCGCAGCTGTTGGCGTCGCCCTTCGGGTTGCCGAGAAGGCGCGCGCGGTCGATCTGGTTCGTCAGGTAGCTGACGACGAAGCGTCGCTTGTCGACCGGGTCCCAGCGGAAGACGCGGATGACATATTCGGCGGTCGAGCCGAAATCGGTTCTGTCGCTGCCGGCCTTGATCCGGTAGGCCTGCATGTTGAGCTCGAGGCGCTCGATGTCGGTGCCGGTCAGGGGAGCGAGCACGCCGCTTGCCGGATCCGTCAGGTCGGCGACCACCTGTTCGGCGGAGCGGTCGACTGGGCGGGCAAGCTCCGCCACCCAGCGCGCCGCGACCTC
This sequence comes from Methylobacterium sp., assembly GCA_021154065.1. The sequence goes on along the minus strand of JAJKJG010000043.1, from coordinate 10,360 downwards.
GCGGCAGTTCGAGGCGCCGGCGGGCTTGTCGCGCGGCACCGCCGGGAAGACGACGTTCATCGTCACCGGCAGGCGCGACTGCACGTCGCCGGCATGCAGCGAATAGGAGAAGCGGTAGATGACGCTGATCTCGCCGCAGCGGTCGTGGTCCTCGGCGCCCGGCACGAGATCCTTGATGAACTGCCGGTCGATGCGGTTGACGATGCCGACGAGCTCGATCCGCGACAGCGGATGGGTGAAGAACTTCGCGTTCAGCGCGGTGCGGTCGCCATCCTCGCCGCCGTCGTCGAGCTCGGCGAGGTCGGCAGCGATCGTCTTCGCGATGTCGCCGGCGACGCGCAGGTTGAACGGGTTCGACAGCGGCCCTGACGGCGCCTCCTGCTCGCTCTTCTTTGCCAGCGCCTGGATCAGGCAGGCGAAGACGAGCTTGCCGGACTTGTCGCAATCGCCGCCCGGGTCGAGATGGTCGAGGCGCTGGACAACGTCCGGCCGGGCGATGAACGGCCCCCGCAGCTTCTCCGGCAAGGGCGCGCCGGCGTCGCTCCCGGCCTGCGGCATAGCCGGCGAGAGCCCGGCGAGCATCGCGGCGCCGAGCGCTGCGATCAACGTCAGCCCTCTGCGCCCGCGCCGCATCGATGTCCCAGGCGGGGAGGGCATCGGTCGCCTGGTCATGGCGTCCGCGTGTCGAGGACGGCGCGCGGGCAGGCGGCGCGCTCGGCGTCGGTCAGGCTCGCCGGATCGGCGATGCCGGTGTCGATTGTCGGTCCCGGCGTGAACGTCGCAAACGACCGGGCGTCGGTCAGGCCCGCGTCCGACGCGCGCAGGCGCCCGCGCTCCGCCCAAGCGGATCGCTCATCGGAGCCGAGCGCATCGCTGGCGCCGTCGATGTAGAAGGCGACGTCGCGGCCGAGGCGGTCGGCGCGCTGGGTCCCCCCCGGCCGGACGTTCAGGGCAATGGCCTGCCGGACCTTCCAGCGGGCGGCCGAGGGCTGCGCCGCGAGGAGGTTCGCGATCGCCTGCTGGATCGGCGCCAGGGACACGCTCATATGGGCCGCCCGGTCCTTGAAGAAGGCATAGTCGATCTCTGTCGGCTGCAGTCCATTCGCGGCATAGGCTCGGAAGAAGGTCGCGATCTTGCCGCCGTCGAGGCTCGCGCTCTTGTAGTGGCCGTCGAAGGTGGCGCGCACCGCAGGCACCTGCCCGATCGCGGCAAAGCCCGCCGTCCACGCCGCCCGCCGGGCGCTGTCGATCCAGATGCCGCACAGATAGGTCTCGAGGCTGCGGGCCGCGTCGCCGTCTCGCATCCGGAACATCCGGCGGACGGTAGTGGCTTCGCCGGCGAAGCTCGCGTCGAGGAGCGATGGCGTCGCGGCATCGACCGCCTGGAGGATGAGCTGCACCTCGCGGCCGCCGCCGCCGGTCGCGCCGTTCGGCCCCCAGGTGAGGTAGGATCGCGGATCGTTGGAGAAGCAGACACGGTTGCCGGCGGCGTGGTTGAAGAGCGGCCGCGACTGGCAGAAGTTCCATTCCATGTCGGTGTAGTCGGTCGCCTCGTAGGTCAGCATCAGGGTGCGGGCGCGGTCGTCGACCGACGGTTCCGGCTCGCCGACGAGCGCTTGCCAGTAGGCTTGGGTCAAGGCGCCGGCGCGCGCCTCGGCGTCGGCGGTGAGTTTCGGCGCGATCGCCGGACATTGGGCGAGCGACACGAGCGCGGCGCGCGTCCCCGGACCGAGCTTTCCGTCAGCCGTGATCGTGCCGGGCTTGCCGCAGGCGATGAGCGCGGCGTTGGCGCGCGCCTGCGCCTTCGCGATCGGGCCATGCTGTCCGTCGAACAGGACACTCTCGCGAAAGCGGTAAAGGATGTCGGCATCGGCCGGTGCGGCCAAGAGCGCCGCAGCGAAGCCGGAGAGAAGAAAGCGCAGCGTCACCGATCGATTCATCGAGCTACCCCAATGCAGCGCGGGACCGCCCCTGGAAATAAGTGATCGAAACACGCGCCCGATGACGGCGGCCGGATCTTGCAGGCGCAACGCCGAAGCTAGGCTGAAATGCACCGAGGCTGCAACTGCATGGGCGTTCAGGTCACCGTCATGGCCGGGCTCGTTCCGGCCATTCCGATGCCCGCATTCAGCGCTCAACGCGCCGGAGTCACCGGGACGAGCCAGTGATGACAGCAGGATTTTTTCGCCCTAAAAGGAAAACATACTTGACAGCGTGACGCTCCTCGGCTAGAAATGGCGCACGCTCCGGAATTGCGGATGCGGCGCCCGAGCAGCCGCCACTGTCGTGCCTTGACCCGGCCATCCCGATTCCGCGGTGTGCCGCTTCACCGCAAGCCCGGTGATGGCAGCAAGATTTTTTTCACGCTAAAAGGAAAACATACTTGACAGCGTGACGCTCCTCAGCTAGAAATGGCGCACGCTCCGGAATTGCGGATGCGGCGCCGAGCAGCCGCCACTGTGATGGCCGGGCCTGAGCCGGCCATTCCGCTTCCCGCGTTCAGCGCTCAACGCGCCGCGGTCGCCGGGACGAGCCCGGTGACGACAACCGGAAACCGACCGTTCGAACCGTCCCCGCCGCCACGCCGGGGCGGTTCTCTGCTTTCAGGAGCCTTGCATGCCCATTCCTCTGCGTGAGCTCACGCCGGAGCAGCGCGGCGCGATCGCGCGCGACTACGGCGACCACGCGATCACCGTCGCGGCGATCCTCGCCCGGCACGACATCCACCACCGCGCCCTCTACGGGCTCGTGCGCGCCGAGGACCTGCCGCTGCGCCGGGCCGAGATCGCGGCCGGCGCCGACGATCCGTTCGCGCATGGAAGGCGCGCGCCGCGGCCGGAGCGTCTCACCGACGAGGCGCTCCTGGCGCGCGAGCGCGAGCTGATCGACGCCGCGACCGCGGTCGCGCGGCGCCAGATCCGCGCGCTCGAGGTCGAGCGCGTGCTCGGTGAGGACGGCGAGAAGACCTCGCGCATTCTCGCCTCGACGGCGCGCACGCTCGGCGAGCTCGGCCGCCGCTCGCAGGACAACCTCGAACGCTTCGGCAAGCTCAAGCGCCTGAGAGCCCAGAAGGTCCATGAACTCGCTCAGTCCCGCCCAGCTCATGAGGTACTTGCGGATTTTACGCGCCGACTTGCCGCGTATTGCGAAGGGCGAGACGCCGGCGACGGATCTGCTTGAGTGGCCGCGCGACGTGCTCGAGTTCATGTGGCGGCGCGTCTGTCCGCTGCACGATCATCAGCTGCCGCCCAAGCGCGCGTGCGACGACTGGACGACCTGGCTCGTCCTCGGCGGGCGTGGCGCCGGCAAGACGCGGGCCGGCGCCGAATGGGTGATGGGCCTCGCCTCCGGCTTCGGCTGGCTGACGCAGGAGCCCGTGGGCCGCATCGCGCTCGTCGGCGAGACCTTCGCTGCCGCGCGCGACGTCATGATCGAGGGCCCGGCCGGCCTCCTCAAGATCCACGAGCCGGGCGAGCGCCCGGCCTGGTCGCCGACGCTGCGCAAGCTCGAATGGCCAAACGGCGCCGTCGCGCATGTGTTCTCGGCCGAGGACCCGGATTCGCTGCGCGGGCCGCAGTTCGAGGCCGCCTGGTGCGACGAGCTCGCGAAATGGCGCCATGTCGAGGAGACCTGGGACATGCTGCAGTTCGGCCTGCGGCTCGGGGCGCGTCCGCGCGAGATCGTCACGACGACGCCGCGGCCGATCCCGCTGTTGCGCCGGCTGCTGTCCGACGAGCGCGTCGCGGTGAGCCGGGCCGCGACCGAAGCCAACGCCCAGAACCTCTCGCCGGCCTTCCTCGACCGCGTCGTCGGGCGCTACGCCGGCACGCTGAAAGGGCGCCAGGAGCTCGGCGGCGAGATGGTCGAGGATCGCCCGGACGCGCTCTGGACCCGCGACGCGATCGAGCGGCTGCGGGTCGAGCGCGCGCCGCCGCTCGCCCGCATCGTCGTCGCGGTCGACCCGCCGGCCCGTCGGGACGCGAGGCCGATGCCTGCGGCATCGTGGCGGCGGGCGTCGACGCGGCGGGCGTCGGCTACGTCATCGCGGACGCAACCGTGCAGGGCCTGCCGCCGCAGGGCTGGGCCGAGCGCGCGGTGTCGCTCTACCGCCGCCTTCAGGCCGACGCGCTCGTCGTCGAGACGAACCAGGGCGGCGAGATGGTCGAGGCGGTGGTGCGCCAGGTCGATCCCGGCGTGCCGGTGACGCCGGTGCACGCGAAGCGCGGCAAGTTTCTCCGCGCCGAGCCGGTGTCGTCGCTCTATGCGAAGGACCGCGTGCACCATGTCGGCGCCTTCCCGGCGCTCGAGGACGAGATGTGCGATTTCGGCCCCGCCGGCCTCTCCTCCGGCCGCTCCCCCGACCGCCTCGACGCCCTCGTCTGGGCGCTCTCCGCGCTGATGCTGCAGGAGCGCGCGGAGCCGAGGGTCAGGGCGTTGTGAGGCGCTAGCGCCGGTCGACCGAGAACCGGCCGGCGCCCGACGCGATCAGCATCATCAGGCCGCCGATGATGGCGAGGTTCTTCCAGAAGGCGGCCTCGTTCGTGCGCCGCGCCGGGCCGGTCATGTCCCAGTAGCCGTGCGCCAAGAGCGTCGCGACGATGGTGAAGGCGATGAGGCTGAAGGCGGCGATGCGGACCTGCCAGCCGACCGCGACCAGGATGCCGAGGCCGACCTCGGCGATGCCTGCCGCATAGGCGAACAGCTTCGGCATCGGGAAGGCCTTGGCGGCGAGCATGCCGGCGAGGCCCGAGGGGTCGATGAGCTTCTCGGCGCCCGACTTGATGAACAGCGCGACGAGCGCGACGCGCCCGACCGCAAACACGAGATTCCACATCGCACCGTCCCCGATTCCAGCCGGCCACGCTAGCGGCGCGCGCCGCAGGCTGGAAGGCCGGGGGAGGACGATCAACAGGGCTTTCCCCTCTCCCTTTTCGGAGAGGGGTAGGGGTGGGGGTCCAAGGGGCAGGAGCGCCATGGAGCCGCGAAAACTCAGGCATTGATGCAGCGCGATGCTACCGGCCTGCGCTCGACCCCGACGACCCCCACCTCGCTCGCGCTTCGCGCCGGCCGGCCCTCCCGCAAAGGGGAGGGAAGGCTCATTCGCTTTTACGGGAATCGCCATGCTTCACCTCCTCTCCCGCTTCCGCCGCCCGGCGGAGACGAAGGCGTCGCGCGCCGGCGCCGCGGTCGCGCTCTATGTCGCCGGGCGGCCGGTCTGGACGCCGCGCGACTATGCGGCGCTGGCCCGCGAGGGCTTCCAGCGCAATCCGGTGGTGCACCGTTCGGTGAGGCTCATCGCCGAGGCGGCGGCGGCGCTGCCGCTGTCGCTCCTCGAGGGCGGGCGTCTCCTCGACGCCCATCCGCTGCTGTCGCTGATGCGCCGCCCGAACCTGCGCGAGGGCGGGGCGCGCTTCCTCGAGAGCGTCTACGGCCATCTTCTCGTGTCCGGCAACGCCTATCTGGAGGCCGTCGCGGTCGACGGCGCGCCGCGCGAGCTCTACGCGCTGAGACCCGACCGCATGCGCGTCGTGCCGGGCCAGGACGGCTGGCCGGCGGCCTATGACTACGCCATCGGCGCCGAGACCGTGCGCTTCGTGCAGACGGGCGACATCCGGCCGATCCTGCACCTGACCCTGTTCCATCCGACCGACGACCATTACGGCCTGTCGCCGATGGAGGCGGCGGCGGTGCCGCTCGACCTCCACAACGCCGCAGGCAGCTGGAACAAGGCGCTCCTCGACAACGCCGCGCGTCCGTCGGGCGCCCTCGTCTTCGCGAACGGGGCTGCCGGCGCCGCGATGAGCGAGGTCCAGTTCGGGCGCCTGAAGGAGGAGATCGAGAAGAACTACCAGGGCGCGATGAACGCCGGCCGGCCGCTCTTGCTCGAGGGCGGGCTCGACTGGAAGCCGCTGTCGCTGACCCCGAAGGACATGGATTTCGTCGAGGCGAAGAACGCCGCGGCGCGCGACATCGCGCTCGCCTTCGGCGTGCCGCCGCTGCTCCTCGGGCTTGCCGGCGACAACACCCACGCCAACTACGCCGAGGCGAACCGCGCCTTCTACCGCCAGACGGTGATCCCGCTCGTGCGCCGGACGTCCGAGGCGATCGTGCAATGGCTGCAGCCGGCCTATGGCGGCGACCGCGTATCAGGTCCGGGGCAGGGCCTCGCCTTCGATCCCGACCTCGACGCCATCGAGGCGCTCGCCGCCGAGCGCGAATCGCTCTGGCGCCGCGTCGCCGGAGCCGACTTCCTCACCGCCGACGAGAAGCGCGAGGCGGTGGGCTACGGACGATCACCTCTCCCCGGCGGGGAGAGGCGAGACGCAATCCCCTCCCCCTTGCGGGGAGGGGTAGGGGTGGGGGTCGATGGGCCGGAGCGCTCACGGAGCCGCGGAACCTCAGGCATCGATGAAGCGCGCGATGCTTCCGAGCCGCGCTCGACGCCCACGACCCCCACCCCGCTCGCGCTTCGCGCGAGTCGACCCTCCCCGCAAGGGGGAGGGGAAACGTGAACCTCGACGCCGTCACCGACACCATCATCGCGCGCGGCGATCTCGCGCATCTCGCCTTGTTCCTGTGGGCCTGCGGCGCCTCGGCGCTCGTGGTCTCGGTGCTGCGCGACCTCGCCCGCTCGAACCAGCGCTTCGACGATTTCGTGCGCGAGCTCGCGCGCTTCAACCGCCGCCATTCCGAGGAGGACCGATGAAGACGAACCGAATGGGCGAGAGCCGCGTCCCGCGCGCCGCCGCGGAGCCGCGCCGGCGGCCTACGAACAGCGTGTTCCGCAACTTCGTGCGCACGCTCGAGAAGCTCGAGAGCGCCCGTGGCGGCGCGCGCCCGGCGCGGGAGGGCTCGCGATGAGCACTGTTTGCCAGCTCTCCGCGGTCCTCCCGGCCAAGCCGCGCAGCGGCGCAGAGCCGGGACCCATGCATCCGCGCCGCCCCGCGCGGGTGATGGATCCCGGCTCTCCGCTTCGCTGCGGCCGGGATGACCGGCGGAAGGACATGGACGCCCGAACAGCCCACGAGACGAAGCTCCTCGCGGCACCGCTTGCCGGCGTCGGCACGGACGGGATCTTTGAGGGCTATGCCAGCCTTTTCGAGGTCGCCGATCTCGGCAAGGACGTCGTCGCGCCCGGCGCCTTTTCGGCGAGCCTCGCGCGCCGCGGCGTCGGCGGCGTCCGCATGCTGTGGCAGCACGATCCGGCCGAGCCGATCGGGCGCTGGCTCGCCATCGCCGAGGATGCCCGCGGCCTGCGCGTGCGCGGCGAGCTCAACCTCGCCGTCGCCCGCGCGCGGGAGATCCATGCGCTGATGCGCGGCGGCGCGATCGACGGGCTGTCGATCGGCTTCCGGGTCGAGCGCGCCCGCACCGACCGCGCCGGGCTGCGCCGGCTCGAGCGGCTCGATCTGTGGGAGATCTCGGTCGTCACCTTCCCGATGATGCCGGGCGCCCGCATCGGCGCGGCAAAGAGCGAGGCTCTTGCCGGCGTCATCCGACGGGCGGCGCGGCGCCTGTTCGCGCCCGCCTGACGGCTCAGAGCGCGATGACTTCTCGTCTAGTCGTCATCCCGCTCTACCTCTTTGTTTGAGCATGATCTTTTCCGAAAACCGGTAGCCACCTTTCGGGATCATGCCTCAGTTGCGGCCCTCGGCGAGGCGGAACTGGATCGGCTCGCGCGACGCGGGCGCCTGGCGGGCCGGGGCGGCAGCGGACAGCCGCGGCGTCGCCTGGCGCGGTGCGCGCGCCTGCCGGGGCTCGCGCGGCGCGTGCGCGGGCTGAGCCTCCGGGAGCGCTTGCGGTGCGGCGTCGAGTTCCTTCGGCAGCGTGCCGGTGGCGTCGGGATCGGGGGTCGAGGACCGCGAGGCGGGGAGGGCGGCGATCGCCGCCGGCGCTGCCGCGGGCGTCTCGACCGGCGCCGCCTTTGGCTCGGCCGCCGGCACCGCCTTTGGATCGGCGACCGGCGCCGCCTTGAGATCGGCGGCCGGCACGGCCGCGACTGTCGCGACGGCCGGCGTCGGTTTCGCGACGACGGCGTTCGGCGCCCAGGTCGGGACGCTGCGCCGCTCCGTGAATCCGGAGGAAACGATGAGAAGGCTCGCGACCGCAGCCGCGACGGCAAGATACCCGAACAGTTTCATGTTTGCGCCTCCGAAGAGGCCCCGCAGCGCACCCATCCCGGCTCTTAACCCTGTCCTGTTCCAGGACGATGTCGCCCGCCCGCCGAATCGTTTCGTCGACGGCGGCGCGACGAAACAAATGCCTAACAACCCTTCACAAACCGTGCAGAGAGAGAGGACCGAACGATCATGAGCATTGCCCCCGAGACCAAATCCGCCGACCCCGCCGCCGACGCCTCGCGCGCCTTCGACGAGTTCGCCCGCGCCTTCGAGGCCTTCAAGGACACGAACGACAGCCGGCTGTCGCGGATCGAGACCAGGCTCTCCGGCGACGTCGTCACCGAGGAGAAGCTCGCCCGCATCGGCGACGTTCTCGACGAGCACACGCGCCGCATCGACCGCGTCACGCTCGACGCCCGCCGCCCGGCGCTCGCCGGCGCCGCCGACGCCCGCGATCCGGCGGTCGCCGAGCACAAGGCGGCCTTCGACCTCTATGTCCGGGCCGGCGAAGCCGCGGGGCTGAAGCGCCTCGAGGCAAAGGCGCTGTCGGCGGGCTCGGGGCCGGACGGCGGCTATCTCGTGCCCGACACGATCGAGCGCGAGGTGCTGCGGCGGCTTGCGGCGATCTCGCCGATCCGCGCCATCGCCTCGGTGCGCACGATCTCGGGCGGGCTCTACAAGCGCGCCTTCTCGACCACCGGCGTGTCGGCCGGCTGGATCGGCGAGACCGCGGCGCGGCCGCAGACCAATGCCGCGACGCTTGCCGAGCTCTCCTTCCCGGCGATGGAGCTCTATGCCCAGCCGGCGGCGACGCAGACCCTCCTCGACGACGCCGTCGTCGACGTCGAGCAGTGGATCGCCTCGGAAGTCGAGACCGCCTTCGCCGAGCAGGAGGGCGCTGCCTTCGTCAACGGCGACGGCGTCAACAAGCCGAAGGGCTTCCTCGCCTCCGACACGGTCGACAACGGCGCCTGGGTGTGGGGCAAGCTCGGCTTCGTGCCGACCGGCAACGCCGGCGCCTTCCCGGCCGTGAGCCCGTCCGACAAGCTCGTCGACCTCGTCTACGCGCTCAAGGCCGGCTACCGCCAGAACGCGTCCTTCGTCATGAACCGCAAGACGCAGGCCGCGATCCGCAAGTTCAAGGACGCGGACGGCAACTACCTCTGGCAGCCGCCGGCCGGCGCCGGCCAGCCGGCGACGCTGATGTCCTTCCCGGTCATCGAGGCCGAGGACATGCCGGACATCGCCGCGAACTCCCTCTCGATCGCCTTCGGCGACTTCCGCCGCGGCTACCTGGTGGTTGATCGGGCGGGCGTGCGGGTGCTGCGCGACCCCTATTCGGCGAAGCCCTACGTGCTGTTCTACACCACGAAGCGCGTCGGCGGCGGGGTGCAGGACTACGACGCCATCAAGCTGATGAAGTTCGCCTAACCTCTCCCGGAGGGAGAGGTCGAGTCGGCGGCAGCCGACCGGGTGAGGGGTTAAGCTTTATCCGGCGATCGCGCGCCCCTCACCCGGTCGCGCCGCCGGCGCGACTCGGGCCTCTCCCCGTGGGAGAGGCGCTCGCTCTGCTCGCTTCAAGTCCCCGGCGGCGGGAAGAAGAAGCAGCGCGTCGACTTGTCGGGGCGGCGGCACTGCCAGTATTGGCCGTCGCCCGACATGGCGGCGTTCGAGTGCGGGATCATCTCGCCGTTCTCGAGCACGTAGCCGCGCGGCGTCACCTTGATCTTCTCCTCGGGAACCGCCGCGCAGTCGAAGGTGTTGCAGCACCATTCGCCTGCCGGATTGATGCGGCGCTCCTTGTTGATCCAGATGTCGTGCGCGGCCGCGGCCGGCGCGAGGACAAGCGTCATCAGGGCGGCGCCAAAGAGACGCCGCCGAACAGCGCTTCGCGTCATGAGCGCTCTCCGGGAATGTACGGTTCTGAACGCCAACGCCGTGGCGCATCAAAGCGTTTCACGACCGGTCGGCTGATCCGGAGGGCGCGCGGAACTCGAAGCGACGGCCGCGCGTCGGGCGGTATCCAGCCGGCGTGCCGGCGATACGCACTCTACCTTCGCAAAGGATAATCGTGGCGCGCGATGGTTAACATCGCGTTAACCGCCTATCCCCACCGAAAGCGGGCAGACGCTGCCCTTTGTGCGGGACCGTTGCCCAAAAGCCCGGCGGCTTCGGCGCTCAGCGCCCGACCCAGTCGGCGGCGTTCGCGGGCGCCGTCGGGCGGGCGATCGCCTGGCCCG
>JAJKJG010000042.1 GCA_021154065.1 Methylobacterium sp. | reverse complement strand
GCCGACCGTCAGAAGGCGCTCGACTTCGGCGCGCAGGAGTTCGTCGACCTCGACAACGACGCGCTGGAAGACGTCGGCGGCGTCGATCTGGTGTTCGATGTCATCGGCGGTGACATCCAGAAGCGGTCCGCAGGCCTGATTCGAGCCGGAGGAACACTCGTTTCCATCGTCGGGCCGACCGAGGCGCGGCCCGCCGACGGCCTGACGGTCGACTTCGTTGTCGAGTCCGATCGCGCCCAACTGAGTGAGATCGTCCAGCGGGTGCGGGACGGACGGCTGCGCACGAACATCGGCAACGTCTCGGCCCTCGACGATGCCGTCGCCACTTTCAACGCGACCGAGCGACGCGCGGGGAAGACGGTCATCCGCGTTAGTCCGTGAGGACTTGCGGACCGATTCGGTGCTGCCCTCCGCGTAGATCATCGTTGCCGTTTTGGATCGTGGCGATCGTCTCGACCTAGCTAGCTCGATCTGGAACAACCGAACAGCGGCATAGGTAGCCCGCACGCACCGTCAGGCGCGACAACAGCTTCGCACGGCTGCCAACACGGCAACGTCTTAGTCCGAAGTCAGCTTAGCCATCGGGCGATGGGCGCGAGAGGTAGTGGCGCGCGGCTGGCAGCCGCTGCTGACGACGCCGGCGCATCCGGACTACCCGTCGGGCCATACCATCGGATCGGGCGCCATGGCGCAGGCGATCCGCAAGGCGACCGGGCTCGACGCAGTGACGTTCAGCTCGGCGCTCGGGCTCCCGACCGGACAGCTGATCCGGAGCTGGACCAGCATCTCGGACGCCGAGAAGGATGTCGCCGGCGCGCGCCTGTGGGCCGGCATCCACTTCCGCAGCGCCAACGAGCACGGCCTCGAGCTCGGCCACGCCATCGCCGACCGGGCGGCGGACACGGCAATGCGCCCGCGCCCGCCGCGGGGGTGAGGGGACGCACCTCCGCACCAGAGGCCGCCCGCCACCCTCGCTGCCGTGGGAGACCTCTGCGAAAGGAAGAGTAAGCGGCGCTTCGCGAGTCTTGCGCTGGGTCCCGGATCGCCTTCCACTCCGCTTCGCTGCGTTGCAGGCGTCCGGGAAAGCGCTGTTGAGAGAGCGAGCGCCAACTCCATCCGCTGCTTTCCCGGGCGCATGCAGCGAAGCGGAATGCGACCCGGGACCCAGCGCAAGACTATGCCGCGAAGCGGCGCCAAACTCATTCCACGATAAGGGGCACGTCGTCGGCTCGACATCGACCATGCCTCGGGCAAGCTCCACCTCTCGAAGATCGAGACGATCGCGCTCCGGCCGCGACCGCGGCGGAGTGATCCGAGCATGCCGTAGTCGCGCACATGCGCCGCATCGTGTTCGGCGCGGCGCAAGCCGTCGGCGACGAGCGGCGACAGCGCGTTGTCGATCAGGAACCTCACGGGATGGCGAGCGGCAGCTCACCTTCGCGCACGGCCTCCGCCGCGTAGCGCAGCGCCTCGCGAATGTCCTTCGCTTCAAGGTCCGGGTAGGCGCTCAGAATCGCGGGCTCGCTCATGCCGTCCGCCACCATCCCGACGACGGCCGCGACCGGAATGCGCAAGCCGCGAATGCAAGGCACGCCGCCCATCTTGCCGGGCTCGACGGTAATGCGGGTGAACTTCATCTCAACAACGCCTTTGGACCGGCATCATGCGCCGCTCGCGCTCCCCCGCATATACCTTCGCCGAGGTCCCGTTCTCCAGGAGGTCTCCGCTCGGAGCGCGGTGAGCGAAGGATGGGTGCGAGCGCAGGCGAGCGCCAGCGCAGACGCTGCCATTTTCGATGGTAGCATTCTCGCCGGGACCGTCCGCGGTCTGTCAAGGCTGCAACCGGCGAAGCCGGCGAGCGCTTCGCGCGCGGCCTTGACGCGGCGGAGTGATCCGAAGCGGCCTCCTCCCTCAGAACGCCTTGGGCAGCCCCGCCTGGCGAAGGATCGCATTCGCTGTGTGCCTGCTCGGGATGTGGACAGGCACCGCGAAGTTTCGTCCGGTGATCGGACTGTGCCAGATTTCGTGGCTGCCTTTGCCCTGCCGGACGAAGGTGCAGCCGCCCTCGCGCAAAAGCTCGCGCAAGGCGCGATCGAACTGAGGCGCCATTCAGGCGGTCGCGCGTCCGGCTTCGCGCAGGGCCGTGATCTGCAGGAACACGCAGGCCGGATCGACACCCGGGTGATTATCCGGCAAGAGGTCGAGCGTCATGGCGGAGATCTTCGCCAGGAGCTCGTCGAGGGTCGGCGCGTCGGCGGCGGCGGGAACGTCGTCGCAATGCCCGCTCCAGAGCGATGCCTCGTCGTCCCAGACGGCAGAAATCGTGAAGATCACCGGCCTTGCCATATCATCTCTCTAGCATGATCCGCGGCTTCGCGCTCCGGCGCCGCGCCGATGCACGCCGGCAGCGCTCAAGCTCGGAGGGTCAGACGAAGAGCACGTCGGCGGGGTGGACCGCGGCGCCGTTCTGCAGGGTGATGGTCTCGTGGGTCGTGCCGTCGCCCGAGTTGACCTGCCAGTGCGTGGCGTCGAGCTGGACGAACGTCGCGCCGGGGCCGTAGCCGACGAACTCGAAGGCCTCGCCGGGGGCCGCGCCGTTGCCGGCGAAATCGACGACGGTGTCGCCGGTCGCGAGACCGCGCTGGAACACGAAGGTGTCGTTGCCGTCGCGGCCCTCGAGCACGTTGGCGCCGGCGCCTGAGACGATCCGATCCGCGAAAGCCGAGCCCGTGGCGTTCTCGATCGACGCCAGCGTGTCGGTGAAGATGCCGTCGGCCGAAAGCTGGGCCGCGAGGTTGATGAGGACGGCCCGCGGCGCGGCGACGTAGGACACCGTGTCGAGGCCGCCGCCGCCGTCGATCCGGTTGACGCCGTCGCTGCTTAGGATGACGTCGTCAAAGCCCGAGCCGATCGCGTTCTCGATCGACGACAGCGTGTCGGTGTTGATGCCGTCGGCCGTGATCTGGGCGTGGAGGTTGATGAGGACGGCCCGCGGCGACGCCGCGTAGGAGACCGTGTCGAGGCCGCCGCCGCCGGAGATCTGGTCGGAGCCTTCGCGGCCGCCGTCGAGGATGTTCGGCCCGGCGTCGCCGATGATCGTGTCGTCGAAGGCCGAGCCGATGGCGTTCTCGATCGAGGACAGCGTGTCGGTGTTGATGCCGTCGGCCGTGACCTGGCCGGCGAGGTTGATGAGGACGGCCCGCGGCGAGGCGGCGTAGGAGACCGTGTCGAGGTTGCCGCCGCCGAAGATCTGGTCGGAGCCTTCGCGGCCGCCGTCGAGGACGTTCGCTCCCGCGTCGCCGATGATCGTGTCGTTGAAGGCCGAGCCGACGGCGTTCTCGATCGACGACAGCACGTCGGTGTCGATGCCGTCGGCCGCGGCTTGGCCGAAGAGGTTGATCAGGACGGCCCGCGGCGCGTCGAGATAGGAGACCGTGTCGGCGCCGGCGCCGCCGAAGATCTGGTCCGAGCCCTCGCCGCCGTCAAGGAGATCGTCGCCCGGCCCGCCGTCGAGCGCGTCGCGGCCGGCCTCGCCGAAGACGCGGTCGGCGCCCGAGCCTCCGAAGACCATGTCGTCGCCGCCGCCGCCGCGCAGGTCGTCGCCCTGGTCGGCCGAGGCGACCTGCGGCGTCAGGCGGAAGACGTCGCCGTCGAAATCGACGAGGTAGAGGTTGCCGCGCGCATCCTCGCCGAAGGAGGAGGGGTTGTTGATCTGCCCGAAATCCGGGCTGATCTGGCCCGTGCGCTCGGTCGCGGTCCAGGCGCTGCCATTGAACTGCAGCGTCCACACCTGGCCGGTGACGAAATCGGCGAAGAAGTACTGCCCGTGCAGGCCCTCGCTCTCGCCGCGGTAGACGTAGCCGCCGGTGACCGAGGCGCCGCTGCCGTGCGCATTGGATCGGCTGCGTGAAGCTCGGGAAGGCGGCCTGGTCGAAGAAGCCCTCGGTCGCCGGCCAGCCGTAATTCGCGCCGGCGCGGCCGAGGTTGATCTCCTCGAAGGAGGCCTGGCCGACATTGCCGATGAAGAGGTCGCCGACGCCGCGGTCGAAGCTGTCGCGGAACGGGTTGCGCAGGCCGGCGGCGTAGAACCCGGTCCCGGCGGCGCTGCCGGCGATGCCGTCGATCGTCGCCGGATTGTCGGCCGGGACGGCGTAGTTCCGGTCCGGATCGGCCGGGAACGCGTCGGCGTCGATATCGAGGCGCAGGATCTTGCCGAGCGGGGTGTCGAGGCGCTGCGCGTTCCCCGGATCGATGCCGCCGTCGCCGGTCGCGACGTAGAGCATGTCGTCCGGACCGAAGCCGATCCACCCGGCGCGGTGATTGGCGCTCGTCGCCGGATAGTCGAAGGCGCTGACGTGCTGCGCCGTCGCTGCGTCGGCGTGGTTCGGGTCGCCGGCCGAGACCTGGTAGCGGCGGACCTCGGTGTCGCCGGAGGGCGTGCTGAGGTAGACGTAGAAGAGCCCGTTCGCGGCGTAGTCGGGGTGGAAGGCAAGGCCGAGAAGGCCCTGCTCGCCTGCAGGATTGACCTCGCTCGTAATGTCGAGGAACGGCGCCGCGAGCGTCGCGCCGGTCGCGAGGTCGAGGATCTCGATGCGCCCGCCTTTCTCGACGATGAAGAGACGCCCGACGTCGCCCGGCGGCGCGGTCGCAAAGACGGGCTCTGCCAATCCGGCGGCGACGCGGGTCGCCGCGATCGCGTTGGTGGTCGCCTGCGGTCCGTTCGGGTCGAAGCCGTAGATCAGCTCGGCGCCGGCGCCGCCCTGCAGGACGTTCGCGCCGTCATTGCCCACGATCAAGGTGCGGGTCGGCATGGCCATGGCCTCAAAAATCTAGGGAAACGCAATCACGCCACGGACGGGAGAGCGGGCCGCGGCAAAAGCTCGGCCGTTTGCCTGAGAGAACGCCGTCCGGGCACGCGCGTTCCGGAGGCCCGTCACCGCCCCGGCCGCTCCCCCGCCGTCCAGGCGAGCGCCTGCTCCAGCCGGTCGTTGCCCCAGAACATCTCGCCGTCTTCGGAGAAGAAGGTCGGGGCGCCGAAGATGCCGCGCGAGCGGGCTTCCTCGGTCAGCGCCTTGAGCCGGGTCTTGTTGGCGTCGCCCTGGGCGCCCTTCATGACGTGGTCGACGTCGAGGCCGAGATGCGAGACGATCGCCTGGATGGCGCCGGGCTCGGCGATGGCGCGGCCCTCGCCGAACTCGGCCCGGTACACCGCCTTCGAGAAGGTCGCGCCCCAGGGGTGGTCGGCGCCGTAGAGGGCGACGCGGGCGGCAAGCAGCGCGTTCTGCGGGAACGGATCGGGCTTGCGGAACGGCACCCCGAGCGCCGCCGCCTGGCGCTCCATGTCGCGCCACATGTAGCGGCCCTTCGCCGGGAAGAGGTTGAACGGCGAGGAGGTCCAGCCCTGCGCCGCGAAGATCGGCCCGAGCAGGAACGGCCGCCAGCGGATGTCGACGCCCGCCGCCTCGGCGAGCGGCTCGATGCGCATCGCGGTCAGATAGGAGTAGGTCGAGGCGAACTCGTACCAGAACTCGAGAACCGGGCGCCGCGTCATCAAGAATCTCCGGGCAGCCGATGAATCATCCCTGCTTCGCGCGCAGGCGGCAAGGCGGCGAAGCGCATGCTCCACGGCTTCTCGTCCGCATTGCAGACGAAAGCGGCGCCGGGATGGCTTGGCGGTTGCGGGCGCGGTTGCGCCACCGTTATGTCCGCCTATAACTCCGCCGACCTTGGCCGATGGCCGCCCTCCCGACGCCAGAGACGCTCATGCCCGACCGCGCCGTCAAGAAGGTCGTGCTCGCCTATTCCGGCGGGCTCGACACCTCGATCATCCTGAAATGGCTGCAGACCACCTACGCTTGCGAGGTCGTGACCTTCACGGCCGATCTCGGCCAGGGCGAGGAGCTCGAGCCGGCGCGTCGCAAGGCGCAGCTGCTGGGCATCAAGGACGAGAACATCTTCATCGAGGATCTGCGCGAGGAGTTCGTGCGCGACTACGTCTTCCCGATGTTCCGGGCGAACGCACAATATGAGGGGCTCTATCTCCTCGGCACCTCGATCGCCCGCCCGCTCATCGCCAAGAAGCAGATCGAGATCGCAGAGCAAGTCGGCGCCGACGCCGTCGCCCACGGCGCGACGGGCAAGGGGAACGACCAGGTCCGCTTCGAGCTCGCCTACTACGCGCTGAAGCCCGACGTGACCGTGATCGCGCCCTGGCGCGAATGGGATTTGCGCTCCCGCGAGCAGCTCATCGCGTTTGCCGAGCTTAACCAGATCCCGATCGCCAAGGACAAGCGCGGCGAGGCGCCGTTCTCGGTCGACGCCAACCTCCTGCACGCCTCCTCCGAGGGCAAGGTGCTGGAGGACCCAGGCGTCGAGGTGCCGGACTACGTCTATTCGCGCACCATCGATCCGGAAGCGGCGCCCGACAAGGCGACGGTGATCGCCGTCGCGTTCGAGCGCGGCGATCCGGTCGCGATCGACGGCCGGAAGCTCTCGCCCGCCGCGCTGCTGGCGCGGCTCAACGAGCTCGGCCGGGAGAACGGCATCGGCCGGCTCGACCTCGTCGAAAACCGCTTCGTCGGCATGAAGAGCCGCGGCATGTACGAGACGCCCGGCGGCACGATCCTGCTCCAGGCGCATCGCGGCATCGAGTCGATCACGCTCGACCGCGGCGCCGCGCACCTCAAGGACGAGCTCATGCCGAAATACGCTGAGCTGGTCTACAACGGCTTCTGGTTCTCGCCCGAGCGCGAGATGCTGCAGGCGGCGATCGACACGTCGCAGGAGATGGTCTCGGGGACGGTGCGCCTCAAGCTTTACAAGGGCGGCGTCTGGGTCATCGGCCGCGACAGCCCGAACTCGCTCTACGACCAGGACCTCGTCACCTTCGAGGAAGGCGCCGCGTCTTATGACCACCGCGACGCCGCGGGGTTTATCAAGCTGACTGCGCTGCGGTTGAGGACGCTGGCGCAG
>JAJKJG010000041.1 GCA_021154065.1 Methylobacterium sp. | reverse complement strand
GTGAGGGCGACAGCCGCGGCGTCGACGGCGACCGTTGCGCCGTCCGCCCCCTCGCCCGCGCCTGTGGCGCGGCCTGCCGCGCCCGTGCCCCCCGTCGCCACTCCCGCGCCTGTGGCGCGGTCTGCCGCGCCGGCGCCGGGCGCTTCCGACGCCCCGCCGGTCCTTGCTTTCGCGGCGCCCCCGGATCCCGCGGCCGCGCCGCCGCCGGTCGCGCGCAACGAAGCTTTCGCGAGCGCAGCCGCGCCGCTGCCATCGGCGAGGCCAGCCGCCCCACAACCGAGCCCAGCGCCGCCCGCGGCCGAGCCGGCAAGCCCGGCTTCGGCAAGCCCCGCACCCGCAAGCCCCGCGCCCGAATGGCCGGCGCGCAGCCGCCCCTTCGTCGAGAGCGCCGCTGCTCCGACCAACTGCCTGCCGGCCGCGCTCAGGACCGTGCTCGGCGACCTCGCGGCGAAGTTCCCGGAGGTGAAGGTCATCGCGACGCGCGGGCTGCAGACCGACAACCACAGCTCCGGCAGCGCGCGCGCCAAGATGCACGACGCCTGCATGGCGGTCGACATCAGGACCGGGGCCGCGGTCACGGAGGTCACGGCGTATCTGCGCACGAGACGCGAGATCGCCGGCCTCAACAGCTACCGCAACGGCGTCATCCACATCGACGTGCCGGAGGCGGCGCGCTTTGCCACGGGCGCGACGACGTCGCCGCGCCGCGAAGCCCGCGCCGCAGAGAGCGAGCCACGGCGGGTGCGAGTACGCCGGCCGCGCCCCAGCGAGCCTGTCGCGGCCGTGGTCGCCGCTCCCACGGCAGAGGCGACGGCCGCGACGAGCGGCGCGAGGCGGGCCGCCGCCACGATACCGGCGCCGGGCCTGGCTGCGCCGCGATCCGAGTCCGACCGCGGCGGCGATCCAAGTCCCTGAGCGGGCGACCCTCACCACCCCCCGCACCCGCCATACCAGCCGCCGCCATAAGCCTGCCCGCCGAAATAGGGCGAGGCGACCCGACGCGCGCCGAAGCGCGCCCGGTGCTCGGCGACAAGCTCGCGCACGTCCTCGGCCCGCGGCTGCGCGTACGTCATCACCCGGCGTCCGTCCGGCAGTACGTAGGTGCGCGTCGTCGAGACGCGGAAGTCGTCACCGAGGTCGGACGCCTCATCGCGGGCGCGCAGCCGAGCCGCGCGGACCCGCTGCCGGGCCGCTTTCTCGCGCACCGCCGCGACGGTCCGGCGGGCGCTTTCCGTCGCCTTAGTCCGGTGGCGCGCAAGCCGCGCCGGCTTCTCGTCATTATCGTCGGCGACGCTCGTCCGCCGCTCTCGCCCGCGAGCCGCCGCCGGCGCGCGCGCGGCACGTTCGGGTTTCGCGCTCTCCTCGGGCTTCGGCGCGAGAGCCGCCACCGGCGCTTTCTCCTCAACGGCAGGCGTGACGGCGAGGCGAGGAGCGACGGCGGGCACCGGCTCTTCCGGAGGCGCCGCGGCGCGCTCGGGCGCGGATGACGGCCGCGATGCGGGCTTCGTCTCCGCTTTCTCGGCAGCCGGGCGCGCCGGCTCGGCGGCCGACGCGGTCTGCTGGACCTTGTCCGGCTCCGCCGGGCGGGACGGCGGCACCGGCGCCTTCACGAGCGGCAGCGCCTTCGGCGGCTCTTTGGCCTGCTCGGCCGGCTCGGCCGTCGCCGTCTTGATGCTCGAGGACCGCCCGGTCTTGTGCTCGACGCTGCCGGTCGTGCTGGGGCCGTCGCCGACAGCCGCGGCGGCGCTCGGCGTCGCGGCGCCGGTCTTCTGGCAGGCCCAGCGCCAGGCGTCGCGCGCGCTCGAGCAATCGAGCTGAGCATCGCTCGCCGCTGTCACGGCGGTGCCGTCGGCTTGACCGCGGGCCAGAAGGAAACCGCCGACGAGGAGCGCGACCAGGAACACCGGAACCAGCGCGCCGAACAGGACGAGCTTCATGCCGGTCGAGGCGCGCCTCGGCTTGTCCTCGGACCAAGAGGAGAAATTCTGCCGGTCTGTCATGTCGCCACCCAAGGAGGCCATTCGGGGGTGCGCACGCCCGGTACCGAGGGCGGCGCAAGGAACGCGTCGATCTACTTCAGCGACTGTCCGCCGACGCCGGCGGCGAGCTCGTCTGCGATATCGGCCTCGTCGCCTGCGCACTTCACGTGGCCGAAACCGGAAGCGCTTTTCCCATCCACCCCAAGATCGAAGACGATAGCGTCTTTCCGATTGGGATTCACCCCCGCCGGAACTTTATTTAATCCGAGCGCGTCGCGCATCCGCCAAGCGACATTGTGATCGGCGCAGGACGTGTCGCCGCTCACTCCCAAGCCGCCGACGACGCCCGTGTCGTCGTAGAGCGCGAGGCCGCCGCCGAACACGACGACGCCGCCGATGCGCTTGCCGATCATCGGATCGGATGGCGATCCGAACTGCGCCGCATCGCCGGCGAGCGCCTCCGGCGAAGGCGGGCTCGCCTGCAGCAGCCCGTAGAGGCTCTGGCCGGGCTGGGCCTGGGCGAAGAGGTTCGCGGTCGAGAGCGCCATCGGCTTGACGCTGAAGCCATTGGCGGTCGAGGCCTTCTCCATCGCGACGGCGCGGCTTCCGGGCCATTGGTCGTCCGGCTTGTCGCCGCTGAACGCGACCGCGCAGACGGTGCCGTCGCGGGCGACGACGCCCGCCCATTCGTGGTTCTCGAAGCCGCCGTTCTTCGGGCCGCCGGCGGCCTTCACGCTCGCCTTCAGCGCCTTGACCAGCTGCTCGTGGGTCACCGGGCAATCGGCGGCGCCCGCCGCGCCCGGCTTAAACAGGAAGACAGCCCCGACCAGCGCCGCGCCCAGCCTGAGCCGTGCCGAATCCCGTGCTGCCATGGACGAAGACCTCGCTGGTGCGAGAGGGAAACGCATTGGCGAGTCCCAAGTTCACGGACTTTCTCCATCCTCAAATCCGCTGTCCCGCCGCGCGGCGAGTGGCTATGCGCAGGACGCGCGGCCACGCCGATCCGTTAACAAAGCTTGAAGTGTCATGCATGGCACGCAAACCTGCCCGCAATGAAGGCGGCTGCCTCGGGTGCGCTGCAACACCTACATACTGCATCGCAGCATGTACTTCCGCGTCCGTGCGTAATGAGGCCTTTCCCGTTCGCGGTAGCGCCCAAGAAAAAAGGAATCCCCCCATGTTCGTGTCCATGATCCTCTTGAAGATCCGCGCCTATCTCGCCTATCGCGAGACGGTTCGCGAGCTGTCGCAGCTCACCGATCGCGAGCTCGACGACCTCGGCATCGCCCGGTTCGAGATCGACGGCGTCGCGCGCAGCCACGCCAGCGCCTGACCGGCGCCGCGTCGGCGAAAGCGCTCGCCTTGCAGAGGCGGGCGCTTCGATTCGCTTGATCCCGTCCGGCCGTTGCCGATATCGGGGAGCATGAGCAAGCCCATCCACGTCGTCGGCGGCGGCCTCGCAGGCTCCGAAGCCGCCTGGCAGATCGCCGGCGCCGGCGTGCCGGTGGTGCTGCACGAGATGCGGCCCGGGCGCGGCACCGAGGCCCACAAGACCGGCGGCCTCGCCGAGCTCGTCTGCTCGAATTCCTTCCGCTCCGACGACGCCGAGGCGAACGCGGTCGGGCTGCTGCACCAGGAGATGCGCCGGCTCGGCTCTCTTATCATCGCCAAGGGAGACGCCCATCAGGTCCCGGCCGGCGGGGCGCTCGCGGTCGACCGCGACGGCTTCTCGGACGCGGTCACGGCGGCGCTCGAAGCGCACCCGCTCGTCACAATCGAGCGCGGCGAGATCGCCGGCCTGCCGCCGGAGGAATGGGACCAGGTCATCCTCGCGACCGGCCCCCTCACCTCCCCGGCTCTTGCCGACGCCATCGGCGCGCTCACCGGCGAGACCGAGCTCGCCTTCTTCGACGCCATCGCGCCGATCGCCTACCGCGAATCGATCGACATGACCGTCGCCTGGTTCCAGTCCCGCTACGACAAGGCCGGACCGGGCGGCACCGGTGCCGACTACATCAACTGCCCGCTCGACCGCGAACGCTACGAGAGCTTCGTCGACGCGCTGATCGCCGGCGACAAGACGAGCTTCAAGGAGTGGGAAGCGACGACGCCGTATTTCGACGGCTGTCTGCCGATCGAGGTGATGGCCGAGCGCGGCCGCGAGACGCTGCGGCATGGGCCGATGAAGCCGGTGGGGCTGACGAACCCGCACCGCCCCGGCGAGAAGCCCTATGCCGTCGTCCAGCTGCGCCTGGACAACGCCCTCGGCACGCTGTTCAACATGGTCGGCTTCCAGACCAAGCTGAAGCACGGCGAGCAAGCCCGCATCTTCCGCATGATCCCGGGCCTCGCGCGCGCCGAGTTCGCCCGCCTCGGCGGGCTGCATCGCAACACCTACCTCAACTCGCCGAAGCTGCTCGACAGGACGCTGCGCCTGAAGGCGCGGCCGTCCTTGCGCTTCGCCGGCCAGATCACCGGCTGCGAGGGCTATGTCGAGAGCGCCGCCGTCGGCCTCATGGCCGGGCGCTGGGCGGCAGCCGAGCGGCTCGGCCGGCGGGTCCCCCCGCTGCCGGCGACGACGGCGCTCGGGGCCTTGATCAACCACATCACCGGCGGCCACATCGAGGCGATCGAGCCGGGCGCTCCCATGGGTCCGCGCTCCTTCCAGCCCATGAACGTCAATTTCGGCCTCTTCCCGCCGCTCGAGCGGATGCCGAAGACCGAGGACGGCAAGCGCCTGCGCGGACCGATGAAGGCGATGGCGAAGAAGAAGGCGCTGACCGACCGGGCCCGCGCCGCGCTGTCGGCGTGGCTTTCGGCCGCGGAGCTGCCCGTCGCGGCCGAGTAGCCCTCTCCCTGCCTATCCTCGAGGGTCGTGACGGCGCTTGCATCGTCATCCCCGATGCGGTCGAAGGGAGCATCGGGGGAGGCGCCAATGTCCGACGACGGCTACCGCAAGGATCGGCTCGGGAACCGCAAGCTCAACCCCGAGACGCTGATGCTCGGCTACGGCTACGACCCGGCGCTGTCGGAGGGCGCGGTCAAGCCGCCGGTGTTCCTGACCTCGACCTTCGTGTTCCGCTCGGCCGAGCACGGCAAGGAGTTCTTCGACTACGTCGCCGGCCGCCGCGAGCCGCCTGCCGGCACGCCGGCCGGCCTCGTCTATTCGCGCTTCAACCACCCGAACAGCGAGATCGTCGAGGATCGCCTGGCGATCTACGAGGAGACCGAGGCCGGCGCGATCTTCTCCTCCGGCATGGCGGCGATTGCGACGAGCCTCCTCGCCTTCGCGCGGCCGGGCGACGTCGTCCTGCACTCGCAGCCGCTCTACGGCGGCACCGAGACGCTCCTGACCAAGACCTTGAAGCCGTTCGGCATCGAGGCGGTCGGCTTTGCCGACGGCACGAGCGAGGCGTCGATCCGGGCCGCGACCGAGGAGGCTGCCGCCAAGGGGCGGGTGTCGACCGTCATGATCGAGACGCCCTCGAACCCGCTCAACACGCTCGTCGACATCGCCCTCGTGCGCCGCGTCGCCGACGAGATCGGCACGCGACAAGGCCAGCGGCCGGTGATCCTCTGCGACAACACGCTTCTCGGCCCGATCCACCAGAAGCCGATCGCCCACGGCGCCGACCTCTCGATCTACTCGCTGACGAAATATGTCGGCGGCCATTCCGACCTCGTCGCCGGCGCGGTCGTCGGGCCGCGCGAGTTCGTGCGCCCGGTGAAGATGCTGCGCTCGGCGATCGGCACGCAGCTCGACCCGCACTCGGCCTGGATGATCGGGCGCTCGCTCGAGACGCTGTCGCTGCGCATGAACGCCGCCTGCCGCAACGCCGAGGTCGCGGCGCGCTACCTTTCGCTCGACCGGCGCGTCGCCAAGGTCTATTTCCCGCCCTTCCTGCCGCATGGCGGCGCGGCGCGGCGGGTCTTCTCGGCGCAATGCACCGCCGCCGGCACGACGTTCTCGTTCGACATCAAGGGCGGCGAGGCCGAGGCCTTCCGCTTCCTCAACGCGCTGCGCATCTTCAAGCTCGCGGTCAGCCTCGGCGGCACCGAATCGCTCGCCTCGCACCCGGCCTCGACGACGCATTCCGGCGTGCCGAAGGAGGTGCGCGACCGCATCGGCGTCACCGACGCGACGATCCGCCTCTCGATCGGCATCGAGCATCCAGACGACATCGTCGCGGATCTCACGCAGGCGCTCGCGAAGGTGGATTGATCCTTTCCGCTGTCGTGGCCGGGCTTGACCCGGCCATCCCGATGCCACCGCTCGGCGCTTTCGGATCGAGATCACCGGGACAAGCCCGGTGATGACGAAGTTGCAGCTGCTTCGCGCGGTCGCCGTGCCGCATTGTCGCCCCTCGACCGCCCGATGAAACGACATGGCCGCTCCCGCTTCTCCCGAATCCTACAAGGAGGTGATCCTCTTCCTCGCCACCGCCGGCGTCGTGGTGCCGTTGTTCCTGCGCCTCAGGATCAGCCCGGTGCTCGGCTTCCTCGGCGCCGGCGTGCTGCTCGGGCCGCTCGGCCTCGGGCGCTTCGTCGGCGAGGCGCCGTGGCTGTCCTGGATCACCATCGGCAACCGCCAGGAGATCGCGCACCTCGCCGAGTTCGGCGTCGTGTTCCTCCTGTTCATGATCGGCATCGAGCTCTCCTGGGAGCGCCTGTGGACGCTGCGGCGCCTCGTCTTCGGCCTCGGCTCGCTGCAGGTCGTCGCCTGCGCGGCGGTGCTCGGCGCGATCGCCTTTGCGCTCGGCGCCGAGCCGGCGCCGGCCGCCTTCGTCGGTGTGGCGCTGGCGCTGTCCTCGACCGCGATCGTGGTTCCGGTACTGGCGGCGCAGAAGCGGCTCGCCTCGCCGACCGGCCGCGCCACCTTCTCCGTGCTGCTGTTCCAGGATCTCGCCGTCGCGCCGGTGCTGTTCACCATCGGCGTCATCGGCACGCGCCAGAGCGGCGGGCTCGGGATGGCCTTCATCCTGGCGCTGGCGCAGGCCGCGGCGGCGATCGTCGTGATCGTCACCGTCGGACGGCTTGTCCTGCGGCCGCTGTTCGGGCTCGTCGCGGCGACGAAGAGCACCGAGCTGTTCATGGCCCTGAGCCTGCTCGTCGTGCTCGCGACCGGGCTTGTCGCCGCCGCGAGCGGGCTGTCGATGGCGCTCGGCGCCTTCATCGCCGGCCTGCTCCTGGCCGAGACCGAGTACCGGCGCGCCATCGAGGCGATGATCGACCCGTTCAAGGGGCTCCTGCTCGGCGTGTTCTTCGTCTCCGTCGGCATGGCCCTCGACGTGACGCAGCTCGCCCGCAACCCCGGCACGATCCTCTTCGGCGTCGTCGGCCTGATCGGCGTCAAGGCCGTCGTCATCGCCGCGCTCGGCTTAGCCTTCCGCCTCGCCCGCCCGGTCGCGCTCGAGAGTGCGCTCCTGCTCGGCCCGGGCGGCGAGTTCGCGTTCGTGATCCTCGCCGGCGCCGTCATGGCCGGGCTCGTGCCCGAGCCGATCGGGCAGTTCGGGCTTATCGTCGCGACGGTGTCGATGATCGCCATCCCGGGCCTCGCGCGCATCGGGCGCAGCCTTCGCCGGCGGCTCGAATCGCGCCGCGACGAGGCGCGGGCCGAGTCGCTGCCGGCGCCCGAGAAGGGCCGGGTGATCGTCGCCGGATTCGGGCGCGTCGGCCAGATGGTCGGCGAGATGCTGGCGCGCCATAACGTCAGCTATCTCGCGATCGACCAGAATCCGGCGCTCGTGCGCGCCGAGCGAAGGGGCGGCAAGCCGGTCTTTTTCGGCGACAGCGCCAACCCGGAGTTCCTGCGCCGCTGCGGCATCGAGAGCGCGCGCGCGCTCGTCGTCACGCTTGACAACCCGGCCGGCATAGGGGCCGTGGTCGCGGCCGCGCGCGCCGAGCGCCCCGACCTCACGATCGTGGCGCGGGCGCGCGATGCCCGCCACGCGACCGCGCTCTACGCGCTCGGCGTCGACGACGCGGTGCCGGAGAACTTCGAGGCCAGCCTTCAGCTCTCGGAGGCCGTGCTCGTCGACATCGGCGTGCCGATGGGCCTCGTCATCGCCTCGGTGCACGAGCGCCGCGACGAGTTCCGCAAGACCCTGCGACCGACCAGGACCGCATCCGGCGAGGAAAGCGCGCCGCAATTCCGCGGCCGGCGCAAGCGGCGCTGAGGCGGACTCAGAACATAGTCCTTGACACGACCGGAACACAGTCCTATATCCCCCCCGTCCCGTCCGCCGGGGGACGCTCTCGCGAGGCGTCGTTAGGGTGGGACGGGAGCGGCGCCTGCGGCCGGGGTCACGCGAACCCCGGGCTCGGGAGG
>JAJKJG010000040.1 GCA_021154065.1 Methylobacterium sp. | reverse complement strand
GTCGGCCGCGCCGCGCTCGCCGGGCTCTACCGCATGGCGCGCGTCGGCCTCGTCACGCCGCTCCGCGACGGGATGAACCTGGTCGCCAAGGAATACGTCGCGGCTCAGCCGTCCGAAGATCCCGGCGTTCTGATCCTGTCCCGCTTTGCGGGGGCGGCGCACGAGTTGGACAGCGCGATCCTGGTGAATCCCTACGACGTCGAGGCGACCGCCGGGGCGATCGCGCGCGCGCTCGACATGCCGGTCGAGGAGCGCAAGGAACGCTGGACCGCCATGATGGCGCGGCTCAAGGACAACGGCGTCGACCGCTGGTGCGCCGGCTTCATCGAAACGCTCGCGGGCGACCCCGCGGCGGTGGCCGCCGGAGCGGACGAGGGAGCCGAGACCGGAGATGCGTTGGATCACGCTCCTGTCCCGGTGCGGCTGAGAGCCGGCGACGCTTACCGCTCGTTCGGCATCGTCAAGAACTGACCGCATCGGCTCGACCCGGAGCCGGAGAGGCAAGGCCCTCTCGCCTCCGGGGTCGAGCGCGTTGACCGCTGGTGTGCGGACCTGAAACATGCTTTCGACGCTCCGACCAAGATTTCTCTGGCGCAGCCTGCCGCTCTTCCTGTGAGATCATGACCTGATGACCCGCATCGACGACGGTGCGCCTTTCCCGCTGGGGGCGACCTGGGACGGACGGGGCGTCAACTTCGCCCTCTTCTCGGCCCACGCCGCCGCCGTCGACCTGTGCCTGTTCGAACCAACCGGACGGCGCGAGACGGACCGCATCCGGCTGCCGCGCCGCACGGATCAGGTCTGGCATGTCTACGTCGAAGACCTTCGCCCAGGGCAGCTCTACGGCTACCGGGTGGACGGGCCGTATGAGCCGCAGCGCGGCCACCGCTTCAACCGTCACAAGCTCCTGATCGACCCCTACGCGCGCCAGCTCTTCGGGCGCATCCGGTGGCACGATGCCCTGTTCGGCTACAAGCTTGGGACGCATCGAGGCGATCTCGCCGACCGCCGCGACAGCGCGCCCATGATGCCGAAGTGCGTGGTGGAAGATCCGTCGCACACGTGGGGCGACGACCGCCCTCCGCGCCGGCCCTGGGTCGAGACGGTCATCTATGAGGCCCACGTCAAAGGTCTGACCGAACTCCATCCCGACGTGCCGGGGCCCGTCCGCGGCACCTACGCCGCGCTCGGCCACCCGGCCGTCATCGAGCATTTGGTCAAGCTCGGCGTCACGGCGGTCGAACTCTTGCCGGTTCACGCCTTCGCGGACGATCGCTTCCTGGTCGAGAAGGGGTTGCGGAACTACTGGGGCTACTCGACGCTGGCTTTTTTCGCGCCCGAGCTTCGCTACCTCGGCGAGGAGGGCGTAGTAGGATTCAAGGCCGCCATCCGCGCCTTGCACGACGCCGGCATCGAGGTGATCCTCGACGTGGTCTACAACCATACCGCGGAAGGCAGCCATCTCGGCCCGACGCTCTCGTTCCGGGGCATCGACAACGCCAGTTACTACAAAGTTTCGCCCGAGAACCCGCGCTTCACCTGGGATTCGACGGGCACCGGAAACACGCTCGACCTCAGTCATCCGCGCGTGCTTCAGATGGTGCTCGACTCGCTGCGCCATTGGGTCGAGGCGTACCACGTCGACGGGTTCCGCTTCGATCTTGCTTCGACGCTGGCCCGCGACCCGCATGACTTCACGCAGCAGGCCGGCTTTTTGCGGGCCGTCGGTCAGGATCCGGTGCTGGCCCAAGTGAAGCTCATCGCCGAACCCTGGGATGTCGGCAGCGGCGGTTATCAGGTCGGCGGCTTCCCGCCCGGCTGGAGCGAGTGGAACGACCAGTTCCGCGACACCGTCCGCGCCTACTGGCGCAGCGATCCCGGCCAATTGCCGGCGCTGGCGCGCGCGATGACCGGCTCGCGCGAGATTTTCGGACCCTCCGGACGCCAACCCTGGGCCTCGGTGAACTTCGTCTGCGCCCATGACGGGTTCACGCTGCACGACCTCGTCAGCTACAACGAGCGCCACAACGAGGCGAACCGCGAGAACAACCAGGACGGCCATAGCCACAACCTGTCCTGGAATTGCGGCGTCGAAGGCCCGACGGACGACCCCGCCGTGCTGGCGCTCCGGGCGCGGCAGAAGCGCAATCTGCTCGCCACCGTGATGCTGTCGCAAGGCGTCCCCATGCTGCTCATGGGCGACGAGCTGTCGCGGACTCAAGGCGGCAACAACAACGCCTATTGCCAGGACGACGCCATCAGTTGGTTCGATTGGGCGGAAGGCGCGGCGACCGACCCCGAGCTTCTGCCCTTCGTGCAGACGTTGATGGCTCTGCGGCGACGCTACGACGCCTTCCGCCGGCGCGATTTCCTGACCGGGGCCGCCGTGCCGGGGAATGGGTTGAAGGATGTCTATTGGCTGGCTCCCGAGGGCCGGGAAATGACCACGCATTACTGGACCGAGGGCCTGCGGCGGACGCTGGGGATGCAACTCGGTAACGATGCGGCCGACGGTCAGCGATTCCTCATTCTCCTCAACGCCGCGCCGGACCCGGTCGATTTCAAGCTCGCCGACCCGCTGCGCGGGCGCTGGGCGCAGGTGTTCGACACCGGCATACCGGACGGCTTGGTGCGCGGCGCGCCGGCCGTTCTCGAACAGGGCGGAACCTTTCGTCTCGAACCCCGGTCCCTCGCGCTCTTCCAGTACGCTGGACCCGCGGAGGCGGCTTGATGCGACGCACCCACGCGATGCCTTTCGGGGCCGAGATGACGGAGGAGGGCGTCCGCTTCGCGCTGTGGGCCCCGACCGCCCGCGAGGTCGCGCTCGTTCTCGACGGGGCGGACCATCCGATGCCGGACGAGGGCGACGGGTGGCGCCGCCTCGTGACGCCCGAGGCGCGGGCGGGCAGCCGCTACGCCTATCGGATCGACGGCGATCTCCTCGTGCCCGATCCCGCCTCGCGCTTTCAGTCCGAGGACGTGCATGGGCCGAGCCTGGTGGTCGATCCGAGCGCCTACGACTGGTCGGACGCATCCTGGACCGGGCGGCCCTGGGAGGAAACGGTTCTCTACGAAGTCCACGTCGGCGCGGCGACGCCGGAGGGCACCTACGCCGGCCTGATGGGGAAGCTGGAGGACCTGCGCGACCTCGGCGTCACGGCGGTCGAACTCATGCCGCTGTTCGATTGTCCGGGCCGCCGCAATTGGGGCTACGACGGGGTTCTGCCCTTCGCGCCCGAAGCGGCCTATGGGACGCCGGACGATCTCAAGCGTCTCGTCGACCGCGCCCACGCGCTTGGCCTCATGGTCTTCCTCGACGTGGTCTACAACCACTTCGGCCCAGCCGGGAATTATCTGCACGCCTACGCCAAGAGCTTCTTCACCGAACGTCACCAGACGCCGTGGGGCGCGGGCATCAACTTCGATGGACGACACAGCAGGCCGGTGCGCGACTTTTTCGTTCACAACGCGCTCTACTGGCTCGAAGAGTTCCACCTCGACGGCCTGCGCTTCGACGCCGTCCACGCCATCCTGGACGACAGCCCCCATCACATCATCGCGGAGATCGCTGAGCGCGCCCGCGCCGTCTTTCCCGAGCGCATGGTTCATCTCGTGCTGGAAAACGGAGCCAACGAGGCGCGCTGGCTCGAGCGCGCCGATCGCGAACGGCCCCGCCTGCACACGGCGCAGTGGAACGACGACATCCATCACTGCTGGCACGTGCTCCTGACCGGCGAGGGCGACGGCTACTATCGGGATTACGCCGACCGGCCGGTCGAGCGGCTTGGGCGCTGCCTCGCCGAAGGGTTCGCCTACCAGGGCGAGAGATCCGAGCACGAAGGCGGCAAGCCGCGGGGCGAACCCTCGGCCCATCTTCCCCCGGCCGCCTTCGTCGGCTTCCTGCAAAACCACGACCAGATCGGCAACCGCGCCTTCGGCGAACGTCTGACGGCGCTCGCCGCTC
Organism: Methylobacterium sp.; assembly: GCA_021154065.1. Next base: position 1,046 of record JAJKJG010000040.1, on the reverse strand, counting down.
CCGAACGGCTGGAACTCGCCCGCGCCGGCCTTCTTCTCTCGCCGCAGATCCCGCTCCTGTTCATGGGCGAGGAGTGGGGCGCGCAGAACCCCTTTCTCTTCTTCGTCGATTTCTCCGACGATCCGGCGCTTGCGCGGGCGGTCCGGGAAGGCCGGGCGCGGGAGTTCGCGAATTTCAAGTCGTTCGCCGAGCAGCACGGCTTGCGTCAGGTCCCGGACCCGACCCTGGAGGAGACGTTTGCGCTGTCGCGCCTCGATTGGGACGAGGCCGCGCGCGCGCCGCACCGGAGTATCCGCGAAGAAACCCGCGCCCTGCTGCGGCTTCGGCAGGCCGAGGTCGCGCCGCTTGTGAAAAGCGGCTTCGTGGGCGCGCAGGTCAGCCCGACGCGGCCCGAGGCGCTCGACGTCGTCTGGACGTTCAAGGCCGGCCGGCTCCGCTTCACAGCGAATTTCGGCGACGCCGAAGCGGCGTTCGAGCGAGGGGCCGAGCGCATCCTTTGGGCGAGTCGATCCGCCGCGCTGGACCAGGGTCGCGTCCGCCTTCCCGCCTGGACTGGCGCCATGCTCAGGAGCGAGCCCGCGTGAGCGAGCACGACGTCCTCATCGAACAGGTCGCCGCGCTCGTCGGGATTGCGCCCGGCCACACGGACGCGTTCGGACGCCACGTCGAGACCTCGGCCGAGACCCGGCGCGCCATCCTGTCGGGATTCGGCCTGAACGTCGGGACCGAGGACCAAACCCGCGACAGCCTCGCCCAAGTCGAGCGGCTGCGGCGCGGGCCGGTTCCGGCGTTGGTCCCGGTCGAAGCCGGCCAGCCGGCCCGTATTCCGGCGCGCCTTTCCCCTGGAACGGAGGTGACGTGGCGGCTTGCCGACGAGGGCGGCGCCACGCGCGAGGCGCGCGCCACCATCGCCGCGGATGGGGATGGCGCCGTTCTTGACGTCCCGGCCCTCGCACCCGGCTATTACCGGCTTCTCCTTGAGGCGGATGGCGGCGCGGCCGAGGCGACCCTGATCGCCGCGCCGCGCCACTGCTGGATCCCGGAGG
>JAJKJG010000039.1 GCA_021154065.1 Methylobacterium sp. | reverse complement strand
TTTAGCTCGTCATCCCGGCCGGAGCCGCGCAGCGGCGGCTTCCGGGACGACCGTCAAAGTCCGGTTTTCACCTCGAACGTCACGCCCTGCGCCAGCGGCAGGGCCGCGCCGAAATTGATCGTGTTGGTCGCCCGGCGCATGTAGGCTTTCCACGAGTCGGAGCCGGCTTCGCGCCCGCCGCCCGTCTCCTTCTCGCCGCCGAACGCGCCGCCGATCTCGGCTCCCGACGGCCCGATGTTGACGTTGGCGATGCCGCAGTCGGAGCCCGCGACCGAGAGGAATTTTTCCGCCTCGCGCAAATCGAGGGTGAAGATCGAGGACGAGAGCCCCGCGCCGACGGCGTTGTGCAGGCGGATCGCCTCGTCCAGCTCCCGGTAGCGCATCGCGTAAAGGATCGGCGCGAACGTCTCGCGCAGCATCGGGCCGTCCTGGGCCGGCATTTCGACCAGGGCGGGACGGACGTAAAAAGCCTCCGGCCCGCCGGGGCCGTCGGGGAGGCGTCCGCCGCCGTGAACCGTGCCAGCGCCAGCGGCTTCGTCGAGGGCCCGTTCCATGTCCTCGAAGGCCGCGCGGTCGATCAGAGGGCCGACCAGAACGCCGTCGAGGCGCGGATCGCCGATGGTCACGCCGTCGTAAACGCGGATGAGTTGGGGAACGAGCGCATCGTAGACGCTCTCGTGGACAAAAAGCCGCCGCAACGTCGTGCAGCGCTGGCCTGCCGTGCCGATGGCGGCGAACGCGATCGCGCGCAGCGCAAGGTCGCGGTCGGCCGAGGGGCACACGACGGCGGCGTTGTTGCCGCCGAGTTCGAGAATGGCTCGGGCGAAGCGCAGGGCGAGGCGCGGGCCGACCTGCCGGCCCATGGCCGTCGAGCCGGTGGCGGACACGACCGGCACGCGCGGATCCTCGACGAGAATTTCGCCGAGCGCGCGCCCGCCGATCAGAACCTCCGACAGGCCCTCCGGGGCGTCGCCGAAGCGCTCCGCGGCGCGGCGCGCGATGGCTTGCGTCGCCAGCGCCGTGAGCAGGGTTTTTTCCGAGGGCTTCCACACCACCGGATCGCCGCAAACGAAGGCCAGCGCCGCGTTCCAGCACCACACTGCGACGGGGAAGTTGAACGCCGAGATGACGCCGCAGACGCCGAGGGGGTGCCACGTCTCCATCATGCGATGGTCCGGCCGCTCGGTGGCGATGGTCGCTCCGTAGAGCTGGCGCGACAACCCGACCGCGAAGTCGCAGATGTCGATCATCTCCTGCGCTTCGCCGCGGCCTTCGGACAGAATCTTGCCTGTCTCCAGGGTGACGAGCCGGCCGAGATTCTCCTTGGCGGCGCGAAGCTCCTCGCCCAGAAGCCGGACGAACTCGCCGCGGCGTGGGGCCGGAACCGTGCGCCAGGCCAGGAACGCCTTGCGGGCGCGGGCGATCGCGGCCTTCGCCTCGTCGGGCGTCGTCTCGCGCAGGTGGGCGACCACCTCGCCCGTGATCGGCGAGCGGGCCGGCAGCCCGTGCGCGGCCAACGCGCTTTCGGGAACGCCGAGCCGGTTCAGGATCGCCAGCGCATCGTCGCGCACAGGCGCCGGAGCGGTCTTCGTCATCGGCATGGGATGATCCCTGGCTTGAAGGCGCGCCCTTCGCATAACCCCGAGCCGAGGCGCGGGACGGCGGCCATGCAACCGCGCCGGTCCAGCATACAAGCCCTTCGCCCGAACGCCACTCTTACCGGACCTCCTCCCGTCTTCAGCCCGGCGCAGGGCGTCGGCCTGGGAGCCAATCACCCTTCGCCACGCACATAGCGGCGGACCCGTCCGATCCCGCTCATCTCGCGCCGGTGAAGGTCGGGGTTGGGGTTTTCGACGCCCGCCGCAAGTTCATTGACGCCGGGCGCGCCGGCGCGTTCCTCGGCCCGGCGACCGCCGGCCGGGATCGAACTGCGCCCCTGGTCGGACAGGCCCATCTCCGATGTCCGCAGATCCGCCGTGCCGAGCCCCGAGGTGTCGTCCGCCATGGTTCCCATGCCGGGAACGGACTCCAGGTTCGTGTCGCCCTGGCCCGAGCCCGCCGTCAGCCCCGCCCCGAGCGGCTCGCCCACATCGACGCCGCTGCGCGCGCTGGCCGTCGCGCCCGCTCCGCCCCGCAGCCACTCCTGCGACCGGCGATCGAGGTCCACCGGATCGAACATCTCAAGCGTCTGGATCGCTCGGTCGACATCGCCGCCATCGACCCGCACCGAGACGAGGGCGCAGCCGCGGCGCAGCCCGGCCTCGAACAATCGCGTATCCTCGCCAGGCAGGGCGAGGCCGCGCAGGGCCGCCGTGACGTTCTCGTCGGGCGCGGGCGGCCGGGACGGCGCGACCTCGGTGCCCGTCGCGTGCTTCTCGCCGATGATGGCGATGCGGTCGCGCGCGGTTCCGGTCTCGATCAGAGCTTGCAGGGCGCGCTCGGCGGCGCCGCGGTCCTCGTACAGGGCGGTGATGATGCGGGGCATGGGCGATCTCTCCCTGAGGCAAGCGCATTCGGTTTACCAACGGGCTCTCGGTGCGGCCTGTTCCGTTCGGCGCGCAGGCGTCCGCGCCACGCAGAGGCCAAGCGTAAGCTCGGCCTTGAGGCTGCGGCGAACAGCGTTGAACTCTCGTCCCCTCTTCATGCTATGTCAGAGCAAAGATCGTCTCGCCCAAGCGGCAGGAAGGGAAGGTCATGCTCTTGAGAACGTTAGTCCTCGCGGCTCTCGGCTTCACAGCGGCCGCATCGGCTCAGGCCCAAACCGAGCTTCAGTGGTGGCACGCCATGACGGGCGGCAACAACGACGTCATCGTCAGGCTGGCCGAGGAGTTCAACGGCGCGCAAAAGGACTACCGGGTCGTCCCGGTCTACAAGGGCTCGTATTCGGACACCATGAACGCCGGCATCGCGGCGTTCCGAGCCGGCAACCCGCCGCACATCCTGCAAGTCTTCGAGGTCGGCACCGCCACGATGATGGCGGCGAAAGGCGCCGTGAAGCCGGTCCATCAACTCATGCAGGAGGCCGGCGAACCGTTCGATCCGAAAGCCTATCTGCCGGCGATCACGGGCTATTATTCGACGTCCGCGGGCGAGATGCTGTCGTTCCCGTTCAATTCCTCGTCGATGGTGATGTGGGTCAACCGGGATGCGCTGAAGAAGGCGGGCCTCAACCCTGACCAGCCGCCGAAAACCTGGCCGGAGCTGTTCGAGGCGGCCAAAAAACTCAAGAACGCCGGCTTCAGCACCTGCGGGTTTTCGACCGCGTGGACGACCTGGGCCAACATCGAGCAGTTCTCGGCCTGGCACAACCTGCCGCTCGCCACCAAAGCCAACGGCCTTGACGGCTTCGATTCGGAGCTGAAGTTCAACGGGCCGATGCAGACCCGGCACCTCCAGAACCTGATCACCCTGCAAAAGGACAAGACGTTCGACTACTCGGGCCGGACGAACGGGGGCGAGGGCCGGTTCACGGCGGGCGAATGCCCGCTGTTCCTCACCTCCTCGGGCTTTTACGGCAACGTGAAGGGCAACGCGAAGTTCGATTGGGCCGCCGCGCCGATGCCGTATTACCCCGATGTCCCGGGCGCTCCGCAGAACTCGATCATCGGCGGCGCCAGCCTTTGGGTGATGGGCGGCAAGAAGCCGGACGAGTACAAGGGCGTCGCCAAATTCTTCGCTTTCCTGTCCGACGCCGACCGCCAGGCGCGCCTCCACCAGGAGTCCGGCTACCTCCCGATCACGCGCGCGGCTTACGAAAAAACCAAGGCGTCGGGCTTCTACCAGAAGAATCCCTCGCTCGAAGTCGCGTTGATCGAACTGACCAGCAAGGAGCCGACGGAGAATTCGCGCGGGCTTCGCTTCGGCAACATGGTGCAGTTGCGCGACATCTGGGCGGAGGAGATCGAGGCGGCGCTCGTCGGTCAGAAGCCCGCCAAGGAGGCCCTGGACAGCGCCGTCCAGCGCGGCAACCAGGTCTTGCGTCAGTTCGAGCGCCAAGCGGCGCGATAGGCGCTCAGCCGTAGCATCGTCGGCCTGGGCGTTGCGGCCTGAGCGCGGCCCCCGGCCTGAAACGTCCCGAACAGGCCGCCAGCCGAAGCACGCCTTCATGGCGCGCCCGACAGCGGTCCCGGAACGAGTCAACCCATGCGTCACCCCCCAGATGAACGCGCCGTCTTCAGGTCCCGCCTGCTGCCGTATGGACTGCTCCTGCCGCAGATCGCGATCACGCTCGTCTTCTTTTACTGGCCTGCAAGCCAGGCCGTGTGGCAATCCTTCCTGGTGCAGGACGCCTTCGGCCTCAAAACGGAGTTCGTCTGGCTCGAAAATTACCGCGACCTGTTCGGCCAGCCCGCGTATTATCGGTCCCTCATCAGCACGGGCGTCTTCTCGACGGCGGTGACGGCGCTGTCCCTATCCATCGCCTTGCTGCTCGCCGTCATGGCGGACAAGCAGATCCGGGGCGGAGCGGTCTACCGCACGCTGCTGATCTGGCCGTACGCGGTGGCGCCGGCGGTGGCCGGCGTGCTGTGGATGTTCATGTTCCACCCGTCGCTGGGCGCAATCGCCCAGGGCCTGCGCACGCTCGGGATCGATTGGAATCCCCTTCTCAACGGCGCGCAGGCCATGATCCTCGTGGTGCTCGCCGCGGCGTGGAAGCAGGTGTCCTACAACTTTCTGTTCTTCCTGGCGGGCCTCCAGGCGATTCCGAAGAGCGTCATCGAGGCCGCCGCGATCGATGGCGCGCGGCCGGCGCGCCGCTTCTGGACCATCGTGCTTCCGCTGTTGTCGCCGACGCTGTTCTTTCTGATCATCGTCAACATCGTCTACGCCTTTTTCGACACCTTCGGGATCATCGACGCCATTACGGGAGGCGGTCCCGCCAAGGCGACGGAGACCCTGGTGTACAAGGTCTATTCGGACGGCCGCCTGGGGGGCGACCTCGGCGGCTCCGCGGCGCAGTCCGTGATCCTGATGGCCATCGTGATCGCGCTCACCGCGATCCAGTTCCGGTATGTCGAGCGCAGGGTGACGTACTGATGGTCGAGCGCCGCCGCTTCGGGAACCTGATCCCCCACCTGATCCTGTGCATCGGCGTCGCGATCGTGGGCTTTCCGGTCTATCTCGCCTTCGTGGCCTCGACGCACGAGCCGACGATCATCGCCAACGGCCAGATGCCGCTGACGCCGGGGCCGTACGTCCTGGAGAATTACTGGCGCACGCTCTTCGTCGGCGCGGGCCGCTCGACGCGCGAGCCGGTCGGCCTGATGCTCGTCAACAGTCTGCTGATGGCGACCATCATCGCGGTCGGCAAGATCGCGATCTCGATCCTCTCGGCCTATGCGGTGGTCTACTTCCGCTTTCCATTCCGCATGGCGGCGTTCTGGCTGATCTTCGTGACGCTCATGCTTCCGGTCGAGGTCCGCATCTACCCGACCTACAAGATCGTGGCCGACCTCGGCCTTCTCGACACCATGGCGGGCCTCACGGTCCCGCTCATCGCCTCGGCGACCGCGACGCTCCTTTTCCGCCAGTTCTTCATGACCATCCCGAACGAGCTGGTCGAGGCTTCGAAGATCGACGGCGCCGGCCCGATCCGCTTCTTCAAGGACACGGTGCTGCCCCTCTCGCGCACCAACATGGCGGCGCTGTTCGTGATCCTCTTCATCTATGGATGGAATCAGTACCTGTGGCCGCTGCTCATCACGACGCGCAGCGACATGCAGACGGTGGTCATCGGCATCAAGAAGATGATCGTTACCTCCGACGCCCTGACCGAGTGGCAGATCGTCATGGCGACGGCGATCCTCGCCATGCTGCCGCCCGTCGCGGTCGTGGTGTTGATGCAGAAGCTGTTCGTGCGCGGGCTCGTGGAGACGGAGAAGTGACGCGAAGCGCAGGCGCGCTTCGCGTTGCCGTCTGCGCGGGGATCCATGAACACAGGCGGCCTCCAGCGAACATGGTCGGTGTTCTTGGATCCTTGCCTGCGCGGGAATGACAGGGGAACAGCGTGGCTGACGTAACGCTTTACCGAGTCCGAAAGGTTTACGCCGGCCAAGTCGAAGCCGTGCGCGACGTATCGCTCGACATCGCGGACGGCTCGTTCTGCGTGCTGGTCGGCCCATCCGGCTGCGGCAAGTCCACCTTGCTGCGGATGATCGCCGGGCTGGAGACGATCACGGCGGGGCGCGTCTGCATCGGAGGGCGCGTTGTCAACCACATCGAGCCGTCCGAGCGCGACATCGCCATGGTGTTCCAGAACTATGCGCTCTATCCGCACATGAACGTCTACGACAACATGGCTTACGGGCTGCGCAACCGCCGCACGCCCAAGCCCGAGATCGACGCCCGTGTGCGCGAGGCGGCGCGCGTTCTCGGCATCGAGCCGTTCCTGGCGCGCCGGCCCCGCGAACTGTCAGGCGGGCAGCGCCAGCGCGTCGCCATGGGGCGCGCCATCGTTCGCAACCCTCAGGTTTTCCTGTTCGACGAGCCACTGTCGAACCTCGACGCCAAGCTGCGCGTGCAGATGCG
>JAJKJG010000038.1 GCA_021154065.1 Methylobacterium sp. | reverse complement strand
AGCAGGTGGAACCCCGGGACGTAGATGTCGGGGAGCTGGTTCGTGATCGATTGGCGCATCATCGTCTGATGCCCTTCGTCGTAATTTGCGGCCGGCGCCCGAAACGAGATCTTGATGTTTGGGTGCTTCGCCATGAACGACTGAGCGATCGGCTCGTGGTACTTGGCAAAGCCGGGCTGCGCGTAGAGCACGTCGAGCGTAACATCCTGCGCACCCGCTGAGCCGGTCGAGAGCTGGAGCGCGAGCCCCACAGCCGACAAGGCCGTCGCAAACCTGGATATGTCGTGCATCCGTTTCACTCCCTTGCTTGGTTGATCGGTTTTTCCGGGCGACGCTGTCACTTGATGCCCGTCATAGTGATGCCTTGGATAAATTGCCGGCGCGCGAACAAGAACGTGATGACGAGCGGCGCCGTCAGGATGGTCGCGGCCGCTGTCAGCGCCCCGTAGTTCGAGCCGGTCTCCGCGTTGGCGAAGAACATCATCCCGAGTGGCGGGGGCGCGAGGCGCACGTTGTTGATCACGATCAGTGGCCAGTAGAGGTCGTTCCAGTGTGCCACGATTGAGAACACTGAGAAGCCCGCGATCGCAGGCCAGGCGCTCGGAACGACGATGCGCCAGACGATCTCGAACTCACTCATGCCGTCGAGCCGTGCCGCCTGGATGATGTCGTTCGGGAAGCTCTTGAAGAACTGGCGGAACAGGAAGATCGCGAAGACGGAGACGAAGAACGGCACCATCATCGAGAAATAGGTGTCGAGAAGCCCGAGATGCGCGAGCCCGATGTAGAGCGGCAGCGCCGGAACCTGGACCGGGATCGCAAGCCCGAGCAGCACGAGGACGAAAAGGATGCCCCGCCCGGGAAAGCGAAGCTTCGCGAGGGCATAGGCGCACGGGATTGCGACCAGCACCTGCACAACCAGGATGCCGGTGCACAGGATCACCCCGTTCAGAGCGAAGCGGAACAGGGGCGCCGTTGTGAGCGCGAGGGTATAGTTCTCCCGGCCGTAGAATCGTGACGGCCAGAGCGACAGCGTCGATGAGAAGACCTCCGAGGGCGGCTTCACCGAGGTGGCGAGCATCCACACGAAGGGCAACAGCATGAACACGGATCCGGCGAGCAGCACCGCGTGAGCCAGTATGCGGGGCGCAATGCGGCGGCCGCCGATGATCGATGGTAGGGTATGCGCGCTCATCCGTAATGCACCCGCCGCTCGAGCACGAAGGCCTGCGCGCCCGAGAATACGAGAACGAAAAGCAGGAAGATGACGGTCAGCGCCGCGCCATAGGCCGTGTGGAAATACTGAAAAGCTTCGAGGTAGATCGTGTAGAGCAGGACCTCCGAGGAGCCCGCCGGCCCGCCACGGGTCATCACAGCCACAGTGTCGAACACCTTGAATGCGGTGATCGAGGTCGTCACGATGACGAACATCGTGGTCGGGCCGAGCAGCGGCAAGGTGATCGTCACGAATCGATCGAGGGCCCCGGTGCATCCGTCGATCTCGGCCGCCTCGTAAAGGTCGCGGGGGATTGCCGAGAGCCCGGCCATGAACAGGACCATGTTGAAGCCGAGGAGCTGCCAAATCCCGATCACCGCGAGGGTGGGCAGCACGAGCGACGGCTCGCTCAGGAAAGCGACCTCCCCGACGCCGAGGAGCCGGAGCGTCGCGCCGACAGGGCCGAGCCGCGGATGCAGCAGCGCCTGCCACACCGTCGCCATCGCAATCAGGGTCGAGGTGACGGGCAGGAAGTAGATGACCTGATAGATCCAACGCGTCCGGGTTCGACTCTGCACGAGCACCGCGACGAAGAGACCGAGCAGCACCGCGCCGGGGAGGACGAGCGCGACATAAAGAAAGGTGTTCCTCAGGGCGCGGCGGAAGACCGGGTCCGCGAGCGCCTTGTTATAATTCGCGAGACCGACGACGGCCGTGTCGGTCGCACCGAGCTCGTAGTCGGTGAAGCTCAAGACCACCAGGGCAATCAACGGCGCGATCGTGATCACGGCGAGCAGGAGAAAAGCCGGAAAGGCGAAACCGACCCCCATCAGCTGCTCGATGAAAGCCTGGCGACCGCCCTTCACACGCCGCCCGGCTTTCCCGGTCGCGGTCAACGTCCCTGTCACTGCGAGACCCTTTCGCCGACGGGGAAGGCGCGAACCGAGCGCAAAGGCGCAGAATCGACGGGCCGCGCCTCTATGCGGTTGCCGTCCGGGCCGAAGAGGTGGCACCCGGTGCGGCTGATCATCAGCCCCACGCGTTCGTCGACCTCGGGCAAGGTCGGCCCGGCAGCGATTCGGGCCACCACCGGAATCCGGGCATCGCCGACTGCAAGATGCAGGATGAATTCGGGACCAAGGTTCTCCTTTCGGAGCAGCGTTGCAGAGACCGCGAAGGACGCGGGAGATGGATCCGGGCCGGTAAGTGAGATCGCCTCCGGGCGCACCCCGATGCCAAGCGGCGATCCCGCGGGCAGGTCGACTGTCGTTGGCAGCAGATGCCCGAAGAGCTCGACGGCACCGCCATCCACCACGCGCCCGGGCAAGAAGTTGATCGCCGGGCTTCCGATGAACGACGCGACCTTGACGTTCGCGGGCCGCTCGTAGAGCTCGCTCGGCGTCCCGAGCTGCAGGATTCGTCCCGCATCCATCATGGCGATCCGGTCCGACATCGTCATCGCTTCGACTTGGTCGTGAGTGACGTACACGAACGTCGCGCCGAGCCGCTTGTGCAGCTCCGCGAGCTCGCTTCGCATGTGCACCCGGAGCTTGGCATCGAGATTGGAGAGCGGCTCGTCCATGAGGAAGGCGCGCGGCTTGCGAACCATGGCGCGCCCGAGCGCGACGCGCTGACGCTGCCCGCCCGAAAGTTGGGCGGGACGACGGTCGAGAAGCTCCTCGATATGGAGCTGGCGTGCGGTCGCTTCGACCTCTTGGTCGACCTCCGGCATGATCCTCCGGCGGCGCCTCGACAGGAGGCGAAGGACGGGGACACGCTCCCATAGCCGAAGCCGGGACAGAACCAGGGGCAGCCCTATGTTCTCCCGCACGGTCATATGCGGGTACAGCGCATAGCTCTGGAACACCATTGCGACACGCCGCTCGTGGGGCCGCAGACCGTCGACGGGAGTTCCGCCGAGCGCGACCGACCCCTGATCCTGCGCCTCGAGGCCGGCGATGATGCGGATAAGCGTCGACTTCCCGCAGCCGGACGGACCGACCAGCGTCAGGAATTCGCCGTCCCGAATCGAGAGATCGATCCCGTTCAGGACGCTCGTGTCTCCGAACGCCTTTGAAATGCCGCTGAGCTCGACTGACGCCATCTCGTCAGGCCGCCCGGCGCGGCGGATAGACTTCGTGGATCACGTCGTCGATGAAGAACGTTCGCAGTCCTTCAACCTCGATGATTGCGGCCGTGAAGCCGTCCGGAGCGAACCTGTAGCTCACCGCGCCCAATCGCTTCTCTCCCGGCATGGGAGGCTGCAGCGCGGGACCGACGACAAAGCCGGACGACGGTCCCCAAATATGCCTGGCTCCATCGACGTAACGGTCGTGTGCCTTGTGGACATGACCGCTCGCAACGAGCGCGACCTGGTTGCGTGCCGCGAGCTCCAAGAGGCGAGCACGAGGAGCCGGCTTGATGCCCCAATATCCCGTGTCGCCCTCCGCCGGGTCGTCCAGGAACAAGGGCTGGTGCATGAACCAGGCTATGCGACGCCCGTCCGATTGGGCGAGCGTTTGCTCAAGCCACGCGAACTGCCGCTCCTCCTCAGGCTCGCCGCTCCCGAGAAGCAGCGAGTTGAGCCCGATGAGGCGCCAGTTTTCGATGTCATGGGCCCAATAATCCGGACCGAAATGGCGGCGCCACCGTGCGATGCGCTCCCCATTCACCGGCTGAAACGGACTTCCCGCCTCACCGACATCGTGGTTGCCCGGGATGCACAGCACACGCGCGCCGAGTTGCGGCAGGAGGGAGGCGCAATAGCGCATGTCCTCCTCGACATCGGCTCCGTCAACCGTCACATCTCCCGTATGCACGACCAAGTCCGGCGATTGTGCGCGCACCCAGGCGAGCAGAGGAGCCCAGTTCTCGGCAAAGTGCGGCTTGCCCGGGCTGAGATGGGTATCGGAGATCTGGAGCACGCGCACCATCGGCCGCTTCGTCCCGTTTTACCGCTCTGTCCGACGGCGGCCGCGGCCCAGATTACATACGCGTCGCGGCCTGTACAAACGTTCGAAGCGGCCTGTAACATCCGCAACTTCATCGCGCCGGTCGCGAGCTATTACACCCAACGAGCGGCCATTTGCGTCAGGTCGTACCGGCTTCGATTGGGGTCACCCCGAGCAGCGCCTTGGCCAGCTCCAATGAATCGCGACAGAGAAGGTCGGCGCCGGCCGCCAGCAGGTCGTCGCCGTGAGCCGGCCGGCAATGAACGCCGCCGACGAAGCCGAGCGCTCTCATCCCGGCGCTCCGGGCGGCCTTGATCCCGTTCGTACTGTCCTCGACGACGACGCAGCTCTCCGGGGCAAAGCCCATGGTTTTCGCGGCATGCAGGAAGAGGTCCGGCGCCGGCTTCCCGCGCGACACCATGCTGGAGCTGAACACATGCGGGCCGAAGAAGGTCGACAAGCCGGTCACCTCAAGCGCCAGCGCGATGCGTTCGGCCGACGAGCTCGAGGCGACGCAGCGAGCCACGCCTGCCCGCTCGATCTCTTCCAGCACGCCTGCAATCCCGGCGACCGGCTTCAGCTCGCGGCGGAACAGGCTGAAGAGCTCCTCGCCGCAACGGCTTTCGTGATCCGCCGGAAGCGGCCGCCCGAAGTCGCTCTCCAGCAGGCGGCGCATGTCCTTCGCGGACATCCCGAGAAAGCGGCGTGCGACATCGGCTCCGGAGATCGGCAGACCATATCCGGTCAGCGCACGCGCCTGGACGTCGCAGGCGAGAACCTCGCTGTCGACCAGAACCCCGTCGCAGTCGAAGATCACGAGGGGGCGGGCCGCTCTTTCGCGCAAACCCGTCTCTGTCAAAGCCCTCATCAGCCGTCCCGCCCGTCTCGATCCAGTCAGGGTGTAGCGGCGACTTCCGTCCGGCTCAACGTCGCGCTTGCCGACAGCGTCCGGCGCCGGCATGGGTTCAGGTAGCTCGCACGGGAGAGACACGACCATGAGCGCGCCGGCCGCCGCTCGGCAACCCGTACCGCTCCGGCGCGGAGCGCTGTCCTCACTACCCGCCGGGATACGGGCTCCCGGCTACGACGTCTCCGCCGTGCGTCCGGGTATCGTTCATCTCGGGCTTGGCGGCTTCCACCGGGCCCACATGGCCCGCTACACGCACGAGCTGATGGAACGCGATCCGGAAGCGCTCGGCTGGGGCATCGTCGGGGCGGTCCTGCTTCCGTCGGATCGGCGCATGATCGAGAGCCTCGCGCCTCAGGATGGTCTCTACACGCTGATCGAGCGCGAAGGCGCGGAGGAGCACGTCCGGGTGATCGGCTCCCTCGCGCGGGTTGTCTTTGCGGGTGAGAGCTCGGCAGAGCTCCTCGACGTCCTCGACGATGGCGCCATCCGGATCGTCAGCCTCACCGTGACCGAGAACGGATACTGTCTCGACCCGGCGACGAAGGGGCTGGACCCCGGTCACGAGCTCATCCGCGCCGACCTCGCCGCACCTGCGCGGCCGCGAAGCGCGATCGGCGTCATCGTCGAGGCGCTGCGCCGGCGCCGCGATGCCGGACTGCCGCCCTTCACCGTCCTGAGCTGCGACAACATCCAGGCGAACGGCGCCGTGCTGCGGGAGGCTGTGCTGGCGCATGCGCGCCTGCGAAGTGCGACGGGCGACCTCGCCGGCTGGATCGCCGACGCGGTCAGGTTCCCGAGCACGATGGTCGATCGCATAACGCCGGTCACGAGCCCGGCCGACACCGAGCGGCTCGCGATCCAATACAACCTTGCCGACCGCTGGCCGGTGGT
>JAJKJG010000037.1 GCA_021154065.1 Methylobacterium sp. | reverse complement strand
GCCGAGATGGCCACCCTCAATCTTCGGCCCGCCGCGTTTCACGGCGACTGGAACTACACCATCAGGCCACGACAGCCCATAGGCTGACGCGGTTGTTCGGGCTCAGGCCCTAAGTTTGCGCCGCCGCACAAACAACGGCGTTCGCCCAGCCGGGCGTCCACTCGAGCGTGCTGGCGAGCGGTCGAGGATTCGTTATGGCGGATCGCTCCACTCTGGTCATCGGCACGCGCGGCAGTCCGCTGGCGCTGGCGCAGGCGCACGAGGGGCAAGAGCGCCTCGCGGCGGCGCTCGGCTGGGATTTGGTCCAGCTTCCGCTCAGCATCATCAAGACCACGGGCGACGCCATCCAGGACCGGCCGCTGTCGGAGGCCGGTGGCAAGGGCCTGTTCACGAAGGAACTCGACACCGCTCTCTTGGAGAGAGAGATCGATCTCGCCGTGCATTCCGCCAAGGATCTGCCGACAGTTCTGCCCGACGGCCTCGTCATCGCCGGCTATCTGCCGCGCGAGGATGTGCGGGACGCGTTCATCAGCCTGCGCGCCAGAACGTTCGCGGACTTGCCCGAGCGCGCAGTGGTCGGCTCCGCCTCGCTTCGCCGCCAAGCCCAGGTGAAGCGCCTTCGCCCCGATCTCCAGGTTTCGCTTTTGCGCGGCAACGTCGGGACCAGACTCGCCAAGCTCGAACGCGGAGAGTTCGACGCCACGCTCCTCGCCATGGCCGGCTTGAACCGGCTCGGCCTGACCGATCACGTCACGGCGATCTTCGATATAGACGATTTTTTGCCGGCCGTCGGCCAAGGCGCCATCGCCCTTGTTGCGCGCAAGATCGACACGCGCACCCTTGAGGCGGTCGGCCGCATCGTTGACGCGGCGACAGGGGCGGCGCTCGTCGCCGAGCGCGCCTATCTCGCCGTGCTCGAAGGTTCATGCCGTACCCCAATCGCCGGACACGCGCGCTTGACCGAGGACCGGCTTGCCTTTCGCGGCCTCGTGCTGCGGCCGGATGGCTCGCAGAGCCTTTCGGCCGCCGGCGAGGGACCGGCGGCGGATGCGGAACGGATCGGGCGCGCGGCGGGCCAGGACTTGCGCGCTCGACTCCCCCCTGGGTTCCTGAGCGTCTGAGTCGGTGCGTATCCTTATCACCCGGCCGCAAGCCGAGGCCGAGCGCACGGCGGCGCGGCTCATCGCGCTCGGCCATGACCCGGTCATCGCTCCGGTTCTGAGAATCGAGCGCACGGAGGATACGCCGCCGTCGGGCTCCTTCGATGCGCTAATCGTGACCAGCGTCAACGCTGTCCCGGCGCTGGCTGACCTTGAAGACGGGCGAGTCCCGCCAGTCTTCGCCGTGGGCGCTCGGACCGCCGCAGCCGTCGCCGCCGAAGGGTTTGCCGACGTGCGCGCCGGCGGCGGTGGCGCCGCAGCGTTGGCCGCCCTGATCGCGAAGTCGCTGAACCCCGGCGCGCGCCTCCTCCATATTGCGGGCCGTGACCGCAAGCCCGAGCTGGCTTTATCTCTGGCAGAGGCCGGCTTTCAGATCGAGGTCTGGGCCGCTTATGCGGCGCAAGCGGCGAAGCGCCTGCCCGATGCGGCCCGGAACGCCTTGAGAGATTCGCGCCTCGACGCCGCGCTCCACTATTCGCGCCGCAGCGTCACCATCCTACTCGATCTCGTCCGCACGGCTGATCTCACACACCCGTTTCTCGCCCTCGATCACCTTTGCCTGTCCCCGGATGCGGCTGCGCCCTTGAGGGAAGCCGGCGGGCGGCGCATTATCGCCGCCGAACGGCCGGACGAGGAGGCGCTGTTGGCTAAGTTCAATCGAGGCGGTTCAAACCGCACAGGCCGCCGGAGCCCACGTCCCGGCGGCAAAGACGGAACGAATTCGCCCGCTCCGGCTTCCTTGTCATCGTCTCCTCCTGAAGAGCCCATTGTGACTGACACGCCGCCCGACACCTCCGACTCCCGGCCCCGCCGCACCGGACCCTACCGCGAACCTCCGACGATCGATCTCAAGGCGACCGTCATTCCGGATGAGCCGGCTCGTCGTGACGAGGCCGCCAGCCCGGCATTAGCCACGCCGGACGCACCTGCTCGTCGCGAGGATGTAGCGAAGCCTGCCGAGGAGCCTCAACTCGAAGCCGCTCTCTCGTCGCCTAGCGAGCCGGTCGCGGCCGACCCTTCCGGTTCGGTTAGCGAGGACGTCAAGGCTGACTCACCCTCGACGGAAGCATCAGCGACCGGCATCGGACCCGCCCTCGATGGGCCAGCCACGGCGGGAACATCTGGCGAAGCATCGGATATCGCCGCCGCCGACGTGCCGCCTGCGAAATCCGAAACACTCGACGAAGCGCCCGACCTTGTCGCATCCCAGGCGCTCCCTGCCGTCGAGGAGCGTCGGGCGGATCGCGCCACCATGGATGCGGCCGAGGCGAAGTCCGCTCCGGAGGACCACGCCGTAACGGAAGCGGCCGAAGCCCAAGCCGAAACCGCCGGGCTTGCCGAGCAAGCGCCGCCCCCGCCCAAATCCGAGACGCGCCGCGGGCTTGGCGCCGGCGCGCTTCTCGGAACCGGGCTCCTCGGCGGCCTGGTCGGCGCGGGCCTGACGATGCTGGGCCAGACGTATTGGAATCCGTCGCGCAGCCGAAACGATCCGCGCCTCGAGCAGTTGGAGCAGCGGCTCGGGAGCGCGCCGTCGCGCGAGGCGGTCAGCAACCTCGAACGCAGGCTCACGGCCCTCGACGCTGAACAGAAATCCCTCAACGACCGTTTGCGCGCTGCGCAGCAACTCGCCGAGAGCAACCCGAGGCCGGCACAGGAGTCCGCGAGCGGAGGGCAAACGCCGGCCTCAAACCCCGCCTCCGAAAGCGCGCCCGCCGAAAGAGCCCCGGACCTGACTCCCGCCCTTGCGGCTCTGACCGCACGGTTTTCGATGCTTGAAGCGGACGTGCGCGAATTGGCGCCGGTGCGCGATCAGGCTCAGGCCAATCTTGAAGCAACCCGATCCCTCGATCAGCGGCTGTCGGCCTTGCAGGGACAGATTCAGGCCAGCGTCGAAGCGGGGAACCGTGCGCTCGACCAGCGGCTGACGGCGGCTCTCGGCCAAGTGCGCGATCAGCTGCGCGACCAGATGCAGGCGAACGCCGAGGCGACGCGCACCCTCGAGCGCCGCTTCGCCGACCAGGATCAGCGGCTGACGGCGTTGGCCCAGCGCGTCGGCGACCGCAATCCCGCCGAGGTGGCGACGGCGGCGCTTCGCGTCACCCTCGCCGACCGGGTTGGAAGCGCCTTGCGCGCGGGCTCATCCTTAGGGCCGGCGCTCGAGGCTCTGCGCCGTCTCGACATCGACCCGCAGGCGCTTGCGGCGCTGGAGCCCTACGCGGCGCAAGGCGCCCCGAGCGCGGCCGCCCTGGCGCAGAGCTTCAAGCCGCTCGGCGACCGCATCATTGCGGAGTCGCGCCCGGCGTCTTCCAATGCGAATTGGAGCGACCGCTTGTGGCGGATGGCCGATCAGGTCGTGACCGTGCGCGCCGTGAGCGACGCGGGCGGCAACGACGCGCCGAGCTTGGTCGCCCGCATCCAGACCGCGCTTGCAAACGGCTCGCTGCGGGACGCCGCCGCCGCCTGGGATGCCTTGCCGGAGCCGGCGCGCCGCCTTTCGGATGACTGGGGCCGACGGCTGAAACAGCGGCTCGCGGCCGAAGAAGCGGTGCAAAAAATCGCCGATCGGGCCTTGTCCGCGCTCGACGCCACGACCCGCTGAGGGAAGGAAGCACGATATGTGGCGCGCTCTCGTCTTCATCGGCCTCCTGGCGCTGGCCGCTTACGGCGCAGTCTGGCTGGCCGACCGGCCCGGCGATGTCCTGATCACATATGGTGGCTATCGGGTCCAAACCACGGTCGCCGTGGCCCTGATCCTGACCGTGGGCACGGCCTTCCTGCTCGCGCTTCTCTGGGCGGCGGTCGGCTTCCTGCTCAACCTGCCGAGTCGCTGGAATTACGCCTCCCGCGCCCGGCGCCGGGCGCGCGGGTTCTCGGCGGTCTCGCGCGGCATGGTCGCCGTCGGGGCCGGCGATCCGATCGCCGCGCGCCGGGCCGCCAATGAGGCCGAACGGCTGCTCGGACGGGAGCCGCTGACGCTGCTCCTCAAGGCGCAGGCGGCGCAAGTCTCGGGCAACCGGGAGGCGGCCGAGACCGCGTTTCAGCACATGGCCGACCACGGCGAAACGCGCGTTCTCGGCCTCAGGGGCTTGTTTGTGGAAGCGCGCCGCCGCGGCGATCTTGCCGCAGCCCGGAGCTACGCCCAAGAGGCGGCGCGGATCGCCCCGACGGTCAATTGGGCGAACGAAGCGGTTCTGGAGGCGCAATGCGCCGAGGGCGACTGGCGCGGCGCGCTGGCGATCGTGGACCGCCGCGCTTCGATCGGCCTCCTCGACAAAGCGACCGCGAAGCGGGAGCGCGCCGTGCTCCTCACGGCTGACGCCCTCGCCCGCGCCGATCGCGACGAGAGCGGCGCGCTCGCGAGCGCGCTTGACGCCGTGAAGTACGCGCCGGATCTCGTGCCGGCCGCCGCCTTGGCCGGAAAGCTTCTGGCGCGGCGGGGAGACCTGCGCCGGGCGGCCAAGATCATCGAGACGGCTTGGAAGGCGACGCCGCATCCCGACCTCGCGTCCGTTTACATCAACTTCCGGGCCGGCGATTCGGCGCAGGACCGTCTGAAGCGCGCCGAAACGCTCGCCAAACTGTCGTCCTGGGACCCCGAAGCGCGTCTGGCGTTGGTGCGGATGGCGATCGAGGCGCAAGACTTCGACAAGGCGCGCCACACGCTCGAACCGCTTCTCGCCGACCGGCCGACCATGCGGGCCTGCCTGATGATGGCCGATCTTGAACAGGCGGAGCACGGGGCAACCGGTCGGGTGCGCGAGTGGCTCGCCCGCGCCTCACGGGCGCCGCGCGACGCGGCTTGGGTCGCGGAGGGATATGTATCCGATCGCTGGATGCCGACTTCTCCGGTGAGCGGACGCCTCGACGCCTTTGCCTGGCAGACGCCGCCCGACCTGCTTGCCGAACATCCTGCGATGCCGGCCGTCGTCGATGACGTGATCGCCGACCTCGACGACAAGGGCGAGAAAAGACCCGAGCCCGTCCTGACCGCACGGGAGGCGGAGCCGCCGGAAGCCGCGGTTCCGATCCCCAGCGCCGAAATCACTCCGGCTGGGCCCGAGGCTGCTCCGAGCGCCGGCGCGCCGGCCTTGTCGCGCGACAGCGGGGCCGTGCAGGCCGAAGAGGTCGGAGTCTTCCCAACCAAGGCCGCTCGGAAGGGCAATGGAGCTGCCGCCGAGGGCGAAACCGAGACCGGGCATGAACCGAAGCCGGTAGTGTTCCCGGTCGAGCACGCTCCAGACGATCCAGGGCCCACCGCGGCGCCCCGGCGCGATGAATCCAAGCCCAGCAGATTCCGGCTATTCGGGATCTAAGGAACTCTTGTCGATTTTACGACGCGCGAGTTGACGACTGCGGGCTTCAATGAGTACTGCAAGAGCCGCGTCAAGCCGCAATAGCTCAGCTGGTAGAGCACCTCATTCGTAATGAGGGGGTCGGGGGTTCGAATCCCTCTTGCGGCACCAG
>JAJKJG010000036.1 GCA_021154065.1 Methylobacterium sp. | reverse complement strand
TCGTCCTCGTAGAGCGCGACCGCGTCGGCGCGGCAGATCAGGAACTTCGCCGCCGCGACGATGTCCTCGCGGTCGATGACGCACAGGAGGCGCATCTCGGGATGGGCGCGCAGGTAATCGTGCACCGCGAGCACCAGGAACGGGTATTCCGGATGCAGCATGTCGTCGGTGCAGATCACGCCCTGCGGGTGAAGCACCGCGTGGGCGAGCGCGAGGTCGTGGGCGAGGCTTTCAAGACCGTGGTCGCCGTCGATATGGAAGAAGCGCACCGGCTCGCCGCCGACGATCTCCCTCAGCTCCGCGGCGCCGAGAGCGCGGCTGTCGCGCTTCACCGCTTCGATCCGCGCGAGGTCGGCGCCGTTGCGGCGGCAATTCTCCACAAAGCGCTCCTGCACCCCGGCGTCCGGCCAATCGAAGGTATCGAAGCCGTAGGCCCGCTCGCCCTCGGCGAGCGCGAGCGCGAGGCCGATGAAGAAGCGGCCCTCGAAGGTGCCGATTTCGGCGATCGAGCCGCTGACGCCGAGCTCGGTCTGACGGCGCACGAGATGGCCGCAGATCGCCGTCGCGAAGCGCGAGGACATGCCCGGCACCGCCTCGAAACCCTCGGCGAGATAGCGGTCGACGGCGCGATGGCCGGAGACGACGGCCGCGTCCATCGGCTCAGCGGCCCGCGAAGATGAAGAAAGCGCCGGCGGCGATCAGCGCGAAGCCGACGAGATGATGCCAGCCGATCGGCTCCTTGAGGTACAGCACCGAAAAGCCGGCGAAGACCAGGAGCGTGATGACCTCCTGCATGGTCTTCAGCTCGGCCGCCGAATAGGCCTGCGAGCCGATGCGGTTCGCCGGCACCGCGAACCAGTACTCCAGGAAGGCGATGCCCCAGCTGACGAGGACCGCGCCCCAGAGCGGCGCCGCCTTGAACTTGAGGTGCCCATACCAGGCGAAGGTCATGAACACGTTCGAGGCGACGAGCAGGGCGATCGGAGCGATCTGAGGATTCATGCGGGAAAGCCGGCCGGAGGTGAGCGGCCCTTTGACCCGGTTTGCCGGCGCCCCGCAACCCTGCCTATTGCGTCTTCGGAGCCTTCGCGAGCGCCTCGGCGAGGTCCTTGGCTTCCTCGCAATTCCCGCAAAGGCCGGTGAGGTAGGCGAGCTGTTCGCGCGCCTTCGCGAGGTCGCCGGTCTCGACATACCACTCGCCGAGGTATTCGTTCGCGCCGAGGTGGGTCGGATTGTAGGTCAAGGCCTCGTCGTAGAAGGCTTTCGCTCGCGGATAATCCTTGAGCTTGCGATGGCAGAAGCCGAGCCAGTTCGGCACGTCGGCCGAGGTTTTGAACTCGGCCTTGAGCTGCATGAGGAGCGGTATCGCCTCGCCGTAAGCGCCGGCCTTGATCAGCGTACGGGCGCGTTCGTAGGTCGGGTTGCCGTTGAGGTTCGAGAGATCGGGACCCATTGCGGCGACGGTTGCGCAAGAGAGACCGAGCACGATTGCGGCGAGGGTGGCGCGGCGGAGCATTGGGGCGTTCCCGACAATTTGCGGCGCAAGCTTATCAGGATCGAGCGAACCTGCGAGCGCCCGCCGGTGTTATCTTCTCCGGAACGGCTCAAAGGAGTAAGTATGGACATCGCCTTGGACAAGGTTTGCGGCCTCATCGTGCGGGCGCGCGAGATCGACGTGAAAGAGGGGATCACCGATCCGGCGTCCGGCTCCAACCCGATCGACGACGGCTGGACCGACGTGCTGACGAGCGCGCCCGGCGACGCGACCGAGGCCGAGGTCCGCGACATGATCGCGGGTCTCAACGAGGACGAGCGCCACGACCTCATCGCCCTCGTCTATATCGGCCGCGGCGACCTCGAGCCGGAGGAGTGGGGCGCGGCCGTGCGCCTCGCCCGCGAGCGCGAGGACGCGAGCCGGCTCTCGACCTCCGACTGGCTCCTCGGCATCCCGAACCTCGCCGATCTCCTCGACGAGGGTCTCGCCGCGATGGGACGCAGCTGCACCTGAGGGGGCGCGCCGACGCGAGACATGCGCGCGCTTTTGCGGCATCGGCGCGACACCTGACCGCTCGCGGGCTTAGCGCGCCCGCGTCTTCAGGAACGCCAGGAGGTCCGCCCGCTCCCCGGCTTCCTCGATGCCGGGGAACGCCATCGTCGTCTGCGGCACCACCTTCTCGGGTTCGGTGATGTAGCGGTCGAGGAGGTCCTCGCTCCACCGGCCGTGCTTTTCCGCAAACGCCCGCAGGGCCGGTGAGTATTCGACGCCCAGCTCCGCGGCGATCCTGCGGCCGACGATCCCGACGAGGCTCGGGCCCTGCAGGGTCGCCGTCTCGGCCGCGTCGACGGAGTGGCAGGAATAGCAGTACTGGAACACGCGCTCGCCGCGCGCCGGATCGCCGGCCGGATGAGCCGCGCTCGCCGCGCAGACCGCCGCAATTACGAGCCCGGCTCGCAAGGCCGGCGCTATTGCGTCTCTCCGGTGCGGATGACCATCAGCCGCTCGGTGCCCGATTCCGGGAACCAGACCTCGCCCGGCCGCCCGAGGATCTGGCGCACATTCGCGCCCTTGGCCGACATCGGGTAGCTCGCGAACTTCTCGGTCTTGGGATCGAAGGAAACGACCGCGTCGGCGCCCCAGTCGGTCGTCCACACGAGATCGCGCTCGTCGACATAGACGGCGTAGGTGCGGGGCTTTTCGCCCGGCAGCTTCCAGGTCTTCCAGCTGCCGTCCTTCGGGTCGTGCATGGAGAGATTGCCCGAGTTCCATTCCGAGACCCACAGCCGCCCTTGCGAATCCGACCACAGCCGGCGCGCGCCCTGGTTCGGCGTCGGCGGCTCGATGACCTTGGTCTCGCCGGTGGCGCGGTCGATCTTGCCGAGGAAGCTGCCGGCGAGCGACACGTAGTAGACCTCGCCGTCCGGCGTCGAGGCGATGCCATACGGCCCCCTGCCCTTCGGGGCCTTGAAGACCTTGACCTCGCCCGATTTCGGATCGAGCCGGCCGTAGATGCCGTTCTGGCCCGTGAACCAGTGGACGCCGTCCTTGTCGAAGGCCGCGGTGTTGAGATTGGTGTAGCCGGTATCCTCGGGCAGCTTCCAGACCTTGATCGCCTCGGTCTTCGGGTCGAAGCGCACGATCGCGTTCTGGCCGCCGTCGGTCAGCCAGGCGGCGCCGTCCGGCCCTTGGATCACGCCATGCGGCGCCGATTTCGGCCCGAGCTTCACCTCCCGCGACTGCCCGGTTTTCGGATCGAAGATGCCGATCGCCCCATGCTTCTGCGCCGCGTACCAGACCTTCCCGTCCGGCGCCGGCGCGACGTCGTGCGGATAGGAGCCGGGCGGGAGCTGGTACACCTGGACCTGCTGCGCGGTGGCCGGAACGGCGAGAACGGCCAGAACGGCGGCGGCGCCGAGGAAGCAGGGATGAACTCTCATGGCGGGCTCCTTCCGCATGAGAGCGCATCGGAGCGGCAGCCCCTGTCAAGGGGCCGGCTCAGCGGACGGCCTCAGCCCACGGCGATGTGAACGCTGCGCCGCTCAGCTGCCGCGATAGGTGGAGTAGGCCCAAGGCGAGACCAGGAGCGGGACGTGGTAGTGCGCCGCCGGATCGGCGACGCCGAAGCGGACCGGCACCGTCTCGAGGAAGGGCGGCGCCGGCAGGTCAACGCCCTTGCGGCGGAAATACTCGCCGATGTGGAACAGAAGCTCGTAGGCGCCGCTTCGCAGCTCATCGTCTGCGAGGAGCGGCCGGTCGGTGCGGCCGTCGGCATTCGTCGTCGCGCTGGCGATGAGACGGCGGCTGTCTCCGGCAAGCCCATAGAGCTCGATGCGGACGCCGCCGGCCGGCGTGCCGCTCATGGTGTCGAGGACGTGGGTGGACAGGCGACCCATCGGATCGATCCTCCGGGCCGGACTCTTGAGGCGGAGCGCCCGCCGGTCAACAGCCGGCGGGCGAAAGCCCGACATTCTCCGGCATCGCCCTGAGGCGCCCGAGCGCCGAGACGAGCGGCACCGCGAGCGACAGCCCGAAGGCGGCAAGCACCAGCACGAGCGCGGCGTCGAGGCCGAAGAGCGCGCCGACCCAGCCGCCGGCGAACGCGCCGAGCGGCCGCACGCCGTAGATCGCGACCTGGATCGTCGCCGCGACCCGGCCGATGAGATCGGGCGGCGTCACGAGCTGGCGGATGCTGGTCTGGCAGATCAGCCACAGCATCGGTCCGAAGCCGACGAAGAAGAACGCAGCCGCCGCCGCCGGCAGCCCGCCGCCGCGGGCAGCGAGGAACAGCAGCACCGGCGCCGCCATCGATAGCGCCGGGCCGGCGACGAGGATCACCCGCGGCTCGAAGCGCCGCACGATCGCCGCCGCCGCCGCCGCGCCAAGGATGAGGCCGAGGCCGTAGCCGCCCTGGGCGAGCCCGGTGCCCTTGGCGTCGAGGCCGACGCGCGTGAGGCAGAACGGCACCGCGACCGCCAGCAGCGCGAAGAAGGCGAAGTTCCAGAACACGGCGCAGAGCGCGATGCCGCGCAGGAGCTCATGACGAAGCGCGAAGCGGGCGCCCTCCCGGATCGCGTCGGCGAGCGGCGCCCGCGCCGGCCCCGGCGACGACGGCGCCCGCAAGCCGAAGGCGATGAACGCCGCCGCGGCGCTCGCGATCGCGGCGAGCGCGAAGCCGAGAGCCGGCGTGACCGCGTCGGCCATCAAGCCGACCGCGACCGGAGCCGCGAGCGTCGCGACGGCGCGGACGAGCTCGAGCCGGGCGTTCGCCGCCGCAAGCGCCGCCGCGGGCACGAGCGCCGGTACGAGCGCCAGCGCCGTGAGCACGAGGATGACGGCGCCGCTCGCGCCGATGAAGCAGGCCGCCGCGAGCGCCGTGCCCGATCCTGCCGTCGCGGCGACCGTCGCGGCCGCGAACGCCAGCCCAGCGACGGCTTGCGACAGCGCGATCAGGAGGCCCTTCGGCACCCGGTCGACGAGGACGCCGGCCGGGAGCGAGGCAAGAAGCCAGGCGAGCCCCTGCAGGGCGACGAGCGTTCCGACGGTCCCCGGCCCCGCGCCGAGGACGATGACCGCGGTCAGCGGCAGGGCGGCGGTCGCGAGCTGGTCGGCGAAATGTGCCGCCCCGCCGGCGGCGAGGAGGCGAGAGAAGGACGACATGACGGACACTCCGGGTTTCGACCGGTGTGTCAGCTCGATGTCGCCGGCGCGACCCGATTCCTGTCGTGTTTTTTCTGTCCAGCGGAGAGTGGCGTGCCGCTACAGCGGCGCGCGCCCAACGTCGGCGATCGTGACGCTCACCGTCGTCGTCCTGCCGCCGCGCACGACCGCGAGCTGCACCGGCTTGCCGACGCCGGCGCGCTCGAGCTCGGCCGTGAGGTCGGAGAGGCGCCGCACCGGTTTGCCGTTGACCCCGACGATGATGTCGCCGATCTCGCCCGTCATCTGGTCGATGCCGCGGATGCCGGCCGTCGCTGCCGGCGAACCGCGCAGCGTCCGCACGACGACGACGCCGTCCATGCCGAGCCGGGCGGTCGCCGATTCCGGCGCCGCGATGATGCCGATCCCGGGGTTCGGCACGCGACCGGTGCGGATGAGCTCCGGCACGACGCGGTTGACGACATCGACCGGGATCGCGAAGCCAATGCCGGCCGAGGCGCCGGAGGGCGAGAAGATCGCCGTGTTGACGCCGATGACGCGGCCGGCGGAATCGAGCAGCGGCCCGCCGGAATTGCCGGGATTGATCGCGGCGTCGGTCTGGATGACGTCGGCGAGCTCGCGGCCGGAGCCGGTCGGCAGCCGGCGCTGAAGGGCGCTGATGACACCCGTCGTGAGCGTCTGGTCGAGGCCGAACGGGTTGCCGATCGCGTAGGCGGACTGGCCGACCTTGAGGTCGCTCGAGGTGCCGATCGCGATCGCCGGCGGCGGCTGGCGGACGCGGCCGAGGCGCAGCACGGCGATGTCGAAGTTCGGCGCCGTGCCGACGAGCTCGGCCGGCACGATCTCGCCGGAATTGAGCCGGATCGCGATCGGGCTCGCGTTCTGGACGACGTGGTTGTTGGTGACGATGTGGCCGGCAGCATCCCATACGAAGCCGGTGCCGGTCTGCTGGCCGCCGCCCTCCTCCTCCCCCTCCAGGAGCGATTGCCGGCTCGCCCGCGCCTGCGCGAAGACGTGGACGACCGATGGCGCGGCGCGCTCGAAGAGCTCGATGTTTGCCCGCTCGAGCGGCGCGAGATCGCCGCGGGCGGTGACGGCGCGCGGCGTCTCCTCGGCGTAGAACAGCCGCGCCACATAGGGCTCGGCGACGAAAGCCGCGAGGAGCAGGATGGCGAGAAAGAGCGCGATGCGCGTGGCGCGGTCCCGCACGGCTGTCCTCCCGGGTGTCGAGCGCTGCCGGAGTGGTGGCGCGCCAACGCGCGGAACGCAATCGGGTTCATCACGGCGCCGGCGCGGGCCGGTTCACCAGCACGATTCCGATGGTGACGAGCACGAGCGCGACCGCGAGAGAGCCGGTCAGCGGCTCGCCGAGCACGACGTGCCCGGAGATCACCCCGAACACCGGGGCAAGGAACGACAGCACTGAAAGCCGGGCCGGCGGGTAGCGCGACACGAGCCAGAACCAGACGAGGTAGGTCACGGTCGTGACCCAGACGACCTGATAGGCCATCACCGACCAGGTGAGCGCCGTCGCGGGCACGCGCCAGGCCTCGCCGGCGGCGAGCGAAGCCACCGTCATCGCGACCGCCGACACCGCCAGCTGGTAGAGCAGCACCTTCGCGGGCTCGGCCGAGCGCAGGCGGGTGCCCTTGATGATCAGCGTCGTCGCGCCCCACAGGATCCCGGCGCCGAGCGCCATCAGGTCGCCGGCGAGGCTTTGTCCGACGATCGCCCCAGCCGGGCTGAGCAGAAGCGCGACGCCGGCGAAGGCGATTGCGATTCCGGCCCAGCGGTCGAGCGTCAGGGCCTCCGGCTGCGGCAGAAAGCGCGCCCCGACCGCGACGACGAAGGGCGCCGTGTAGAGCAGCATCACGACCCGCGCCGCGTCGGTTCGCGCCAGCGCAAGAAAGAGCAGGATGAACTCGGCGGCGAAGATCAGCCCGACCAGGATGCCGGGGCGCAGCGTGCCGTCGTCGAGGCGCAGATCCCGGCGCGTCCGCCACGCCCACAGGCCGACGAGCACGCCCGCGCCGATCGAGCGGATCGCCGCCTGCGCGATCGGCGGCAGCTCCGGCAGCGCGAGCTTCACCGAGACCTGCTGGAAACCCCAGCTGGCGCACAGGACAATCATCGCCGCCACGGCGGCCCGATCGATCGATTGAGGCTTGGTCATCGGCGGGGCACGAATCGAGGCCCGTTCTGGCACGCACCGCGCCAACGAAAAAGGGCGACCGCACCCTTCCCTTTCAGGGCCGTGGTGTGGCTAGAGTGGAATCATGGCTCTCCCCTCTCCCACCACCATCGACGCCACCCTCGCCCTGCTGCGCAATTCCGGCTACGTCGCCGACCGGCCGCTTGCGACGGTGCTGTTCCTCGCGCTGAGGCTCGGGCGGCCGCTATTCCTCGAAGGCGAGGCCGGGGTCGGCAAGACCGAGATCGCCAAGGTGCTCTCGGCGGCGCTCGGCCGGCGGCTCATCCGGCTGCAGTGCTATGAGGGGCTCGACGTCGCCTCCGCCGTCTACGAATGGAACTACGCCGGCCAGATGATGGCGATCCGGCTTGCCGAGGCCGGCGGCGAGGTCGATCGCGGGCGGCTCGAATCCGACCTTTTCTCGGACCGCTACCTTGTCCGCCGGCCCCTCCTGCAGGCGCTCGAGCCCGACCCCGCCGGTCCGCCGGTGCTCCTCATCGACGAGCTCGACCGCACCGATGAGGCCTTCGAGGCGTTCCTCCTCGAGGTGCTGTCCGACTTCCAGGTCACCATCCCGGAGCTCGGCACGGTGAAGGCCGAGCAGCCGCCGATCGTCATCATCACCTCGAACCGCACGCGCGAGATCCACGACGCGCTGAAGCGCCGCTGCCTCTATCATTGGCTCGACTACCCGGACGCGCCGCGCGAGCTCGCGATCCTGAAGTCCCGCGTGCCGCAGGCGCCGGCGAAGCTCTCGAAGGAGATCGTCGGCTTCGT
>JAJKJG010000035.1 GCA_021154065.1 Methylobacterium sp. | reverse complement strand
GCCGGGGCTTTTTTGTCGCCGATCAAGAGGAGCTTGTACGACATCCGGATGATCGCGTCGGGCGCGCATTCCTCTTCCCGTCTTGCGGGGAGAGGCCGAGACGGCGTGAGCCGTCCGGGTGAGGGGGCGTACCCGGAAGTGGCTCGCCCTGAAACGCCCCTCACCCTTCCCCCGGAACAAGTCCGGGGGTCGCCTCGCGCCTCCGGCGCAAGGCCCTCTCCCCGCTGGCTAGCTGCGCTAGCAGCTCTGCGGGGAGAGGCGAACGCACCGGCTCCGTCGAGCGCTTCCGACGCCAACCAATCACCCGGATTTCATGTTAGACGCAGGTCGCATGAGCCTTCTCGTGCGCCCGTCCGCCGACGCCGACATCCCCGCCCTCGCGGCGATCTACGCGCACGCCGTGATCCACGGCACGGCCTCCTTCGAACTGGAGCCGCCCAGCGAGGCCGAGATGGCGCGCCGCCGCGCCGCGCTTCTGGCGGGCGGCTATCCCTACCTTGTCGCGGAGGTCGGCGGCGGCGTGGCCGGCTACGCCTACGCGGGCGCGTACCGGACGCGCCCGGCTTATCAAACGACGGTCGAGGACTCGATCTACGTCGCACCGTCCCGGCAAGGACTCGGCGTCGGGAGCGCTCTGCTCCGTGCGTTGATCGAGTCCTGCGAGGCGGGGGGCTTCCGGCAAATGGTCGCCGTCATCGGCGACAGCGCGTCTATCGGGTCGCGCAAGCTCCATGCAGCGCACGACTTCCGGCTCGTCGGGATCTTGCAGGCGGTGGGCTGCAAGCACGGGCGCTGGCTCGACAGCGTTCTCATGCAGCGCGCGCTCGGCGAAGGCGCGGCACGCCCTCCGGACGTCCGTTAGAGCCGGTTCCTCTTGGGTGACTCGGCTCTCCGCTTTGTCGGCCGCTTTTCGACGGCGAGCCGGGTCCGCTTCGCCTGAAAATTGCCCAGGCTATCGATCGCGGGTCACTTCGGACCCATCACGAGCGATCGTATATCGTTTCGGCCGCGTTCGGCAGCGCCACTGTCGGGGCTCGCGCCGACTACCGTGATGAAGGTT
Source organism: Methylobacterium sp. (assembly GCA_021154065.1). The sequence goes on along the minus strand of JAJKJG010000035.1, from coordinate 5,134 downwards.
TCCGAACCCTCAGCCTTGCAGGTCACAAGCACGGAGACGTTTCCCCCGGAACCCGCCACAGCAGAGTTGTTGGCCGCTACGACTCTTAAGCCCTTCTCACCCATCGCCCACTGAGCGCGGCGCACGCACTCCGGTTGGCTCATCGTCCTGGAGTCCCAGCCCCAGTGAAGCATCGGGCTCTGAGCCGTGGCCTCCGTCGTCGCCAAAACCGTCACGACGCCCAGCCAAAAGGTCCGACCGTAAAACTGAGTCATCTCAGCCTCCTGTCGCAGCGTGACTCACCTTCGTGGATAGTGGTCTTCCAGCCGGAGCAGTGTACCCGATCGCGACGTTCTCGCCAGCCTTCGCGGACACGCCCTTACGCGAAGCCGATCATCCATCGGGCTTCGGCGACGATCGCATCTCCGGCGCCACGAGCCGCGCAGGGCCTGTGCTGAACCTGCGAATGGGATCAGTTCGGCACCACGCGCAGCGGCTTGTCGAGCACGCGCAGAACCCGGTCGAGATCGGGGCCGCGCTTCAGGATCAGCCCCGAGGCCGCGACCACCGCATAAGCGCCCTGGCGCCGCGCGAGCCTGGGGTCCTTCTCGATGCGGTAGAGCGGCATCTCGGACGTGCGGCGGTAGACCGAAAACACCGCCTTGTCGCGCATGAAGTCGATGGCGTAGTCCCGCCATTCGCCGTCCGAAACCTTTCGGCCGTAGAGATCGAGAATCGCGCGCAGTTCGAGTCGATTGAACGAAACGTGTTTCGGCGCGGCGGCTGGAAAGGGCACGACCCTTGGCAACGCGCCGCCGCGCTGCGGCTCCGCGATTTCTCCGTCGCTCATCGCCCCTCCCTTCCGGCTTTCGTCAGCGGCGCGCGCGCCGTCTCCTGGGTGATGATGGGGGTGGGCCGGGCCGGGCGCAAGCGCGATCCGCGGGACCCGTTCACGGCTTCGTCAACATCACCATAGTTTCGCCGCACGCGCGCCCAGCGTCAGCCCCAGTGGCCGACGATAACAGCCACGTTGCCTCGACGGCCCGGCTGCCTGTTCTTCGGATACATCAGCCCCCCAGCCCTCCGGGTTCGGACAGCCGGGCCACCCCATCTCGTCGAGACCGCCAGTGCCTTGAGGCGGCTCGCTTCATTTCAGAATGACCGCCGCGAGTCGGCCCGCTTCGTTTCAGGACCGCTACACGCGTCAGCGCGCCTCGTCGTGGTAGGCGCGGTTCGGCCGCATGTCGACGGCCGAGGCCATGCGGTTCGACATGTTGAAGAACGACGCCACGGCGGCGATGTCCCAGATGTCGCGCTCGCTGAAGCCGGCCTCCCTCAACTCCTCCCGATCGGCCTCCTCGACCAGCCACGGCGTCTCGGTCAGCGCCACGGCGAAGTCGAGCATGGCGCGATGGCGCGGTTCGAGGTCGGCGGCGCGGTAGTTCATCGCCATCAGTTCGCCGAGCACGGGATCGCCCGACAGTCGCCGCACGGCGGCGCCATGCGCCGTCAGGCAGTAGTAGCAGCGATTCTGGCTCGACACGGCGACCGCGATCATCTCCCGTTCGAGCTTCGACAGCCCCGAGGGCGCGAGCATGAGGTCGTTGTAGAACGCCGCGAACGCCTCCAGCTTGGCGTTGTCGTGCGCGTAGGCCCGCAGCACGTTCGGGACGAAGCCGATCTTTTCGTCGCACTTGGCGAAAGAGGCCCGCATGGCTTCGGACAGGTCGGCGGGCGGCAGGTCGAGCGCCATGGCGCGGTCGTCCGCATCCTGGCGGCGCGGCGCGAGATCGGCATCGTCGCGTTTGCGTGTGACGGGGTTGTTCATCGTCGGCTCCCTGGCAGACGCCGACCTTAGACGAAGGTTGCGGGACCCGCACCTCCGGGCCTACCCTCGCCGTCACCGGAGGGGCATGGACCTCCGGGCCTACCCTCGCCGCCATCGGAGGGCGCATGGACCTGGGGCAGACCGGCGATCGCCTGACCGAAACCGTCGCGGCCTCGCAGGCGGACGGCGCGACGCCCGACGTGCCGCCGCAGTTCATCCAGGATCTGTTCGGGCGGGTTCCGGCCGAGGATCTTGCGCCTTACGCGCCCGGCGACCTCGCCGAAATCGCCGCCGCCGCCTATGCGCATCTCAGCGCGGCCCGGACGGCAGGCGTTCCCGACATCCGCCTCATCGATTTCGAGGTTGAGCGCGCAGGGCGCCGCCGCGACATCACGGTGCTCGAGGCCGTCAACGACAACATGCCGTTCCTGCTCGATTCGACGCTCGCCGAACTGGCCGAGCAGGGCGGCGAGCCGTTGCTGGTCGCGCATCCCATCCTTGCGGTCGAGCGCGACCGGTCCGGCGCCCTCGTGCGCCGCGTCGCCGAGGCGACCGCCGCTGCGGATGCGATGGGGGCGACGCGCGAAAGCTTCATTCACATCCATCTCAACCGGATCGACGATCCGGAGGCTCGCGCGCGGCTGATCAGAGGCCTCGAACGGGTGTACGCCGATGTGTCTGTGGCCGTGCAGGACTGGCCGGCGATGCGTGCGCGCATTGCCGACATCGCGCGGAGCTACCGCCTAACTCCGCCGCCGCTCGCGCCCGACGAGGCGGCCGAAGCGGCCGCTTTTCTGGAATGGCTGGCCGACGGCAATTTCACCTTTCTCGGCGTCCGGGAATACCGCCTCCCGGAGGGCGACGTGGCCGCCGACCCGGTGCCGGAGTCGGGCCTCGGCCTCCTGCGCGACCCGTCCGTGCGCGTTCTGCGCCGCGGGCGCGACCTCGTCGTGATGACCCCGGAGGTGCGGGCCTTCCTGGCCCAGCCGAAGGCGCTCATCATCACGAAAGCGAACGTGAAGTCGCGGGTGCACCGGCGGACGCACCTCGACTACATCGGCGTCAAGCTGTTTTCGAACGACGGACTGTTCGAAGGAGAACTGCGCCTCGTCGGCCTGTTCACCTCGAGCGCCTACACCCACGCCAGCAGCGACGTCCCTTACGTTCGCGCCAAGGTGGCGCGGGTCGTGGCCCAGGCCGGGTTCGATCCGGCGAGCTACGCCGGACGGGCGCTCCTGAACGTGCTCGAAAGCTACCCCCGCGACGAACTGTTTCAGATCGACGAGGCGACGCTGTTCCGGTTCGCCATCGACATCCTGCGGCTGTCCGAGCACCCGCGCATCCGGGCGCTCGCCCGCGTCGACGCGTTCGACCGCTTCGTCTCGATCCTCGTGTTCATTCCGAAGGACCGCTACGACACCGACGTGCGCCGCCGCGTCGGCGAGTTTCTCGCCGACGTTTACCGGGGACGCGTGTCGGCGGCTTACCCCGCCTATCCGGAAGGACCGCTCGCCCGCACGCACTACATCATCGGCCGCGACGAAGGCGTCACCCCCGCGGTCGATCGCAACACGCTGGAAACCGGCATCGCGGGCATCGTCAGCACCTGGAGCGACAGCCTGCGCGCGGCGCTCGACGACGCGATCGGAGGCCCGAAAGCCCGCGCGCTCGCCAGCCGCTACGCCGAGGGCTTCAGCGCCGCGTACCGCGAAGCGTTCACCGCCAGGCAGGCGCTCGGCGACATCGACAGCCTTCAACGGCTGTCCGACGCGCGTCCCCGCGCCGTGACGCTCTATCGCCGCGAGCGGGACGGCCGGGACCGCGTCAACCTGAAGGTGTTTTCCCGCGGCGGCGCGCTGCCGCTCTCCGAGCGCGTGCCGCTTCTCGAAAACCTCGGCTTTCACGTCATCAACGAGCGGACCTACCGGGTCGCGCCGGCGAGCGCGTCCGAGGGCGAGCGCGTCTGGCTGTACGACATGGCGCTGGAGCGCGCCTTCGGCAGCGCCATCGACATCGCCGCCATCGAGGGGCCGATCGAGGCGGCGATCCTCGCCCTGTTCAGGGGGCTTGCCGAGTCGGACGGATTCAATCGGCTGGCGCTCGAAGCCGGGTTGAGCTGGCGCGACGCGGCGATGCTGCGGGCGCTCGGCCGCTATTTGCGCCAGATCGGCGTCACCTACGGGCTGAACTACCTGGCGCTGACCCTGGCCCGGCACCCTGCGATCGCATCCCGGATCGTCGCCCTGTTCTACGCCCGCTTCGACCCGCGCGCCGAGACAGGACGCGCGGAGGCCGAAGCCTGCCTGCGCGCCGACATCGAGGATCGCCTCAAGGCGGTCACGAGCCTCGACGAGGACCGCATCCTGCGCCGCTTCGCCAACCTCGTGCAGGCGGCGGTTCGCACGGCGTTTTTCCAGATCGACCCCAACGGCCAGCCGCGCGCGGCGGTCGCCTTCAAGTTCGACGCCCGGCGCATCGACGACCTGCCGCTCCCCAGGCCGCTGTACGAGATCTACGTCTATTCTCCCCGCGTCGAGGGGGTGCACCTGCGCTTCGGCACGGTGGCGCGCGGCGGCCTGCGCTGGTCGGACCGGCCGCAGGATTTCCGCACCGAGGTGCTGGGGCTCGCCAAGGCGCAGCAGGTCAAGAACGCCGTCATCGTGCCGGTGGGCGCCAAGGGCGGTTTTTTTCCCAAAAAGCTTCCGCCCGCCTCCGACCGGCAAGCCTGGCTCGCCGAGGGAACGGAGAGCTACACAATCTTCGTCCGCACCCTCCTCCAGCTCACCGACACCCTCGACGGCGACCGCGTCGTGCCGCCCCAAAACACCGTGCGGCACGACGGCGACGATCCGTATCTGGTCGTCGCCGCCGACAAGGGCACGGCCGCCTTCTCCGATATCGCCAACGCCATCGCGGCCGAGACCGGCTTCTGGCTCGGCGACGCCTTCGCCTCCGGCGGCAGCCAGGGCTACGACCACAAGGCGATGGGGATCACCGCGCGGGGCGCCTGGGAGGCGGTGAAGCGTCATTTCCGCGAGATGGACGTCGATATCCAGAGCCAGCCCGTCACGGTGGCCGGCATCGGCGACATGTCGGGCGACGTGTTCGGCAACGGCATGCTGCTCAGCCAGGCGATCAAGCTCGTCGCCGCCTTCGATCACCGCGACATCTTTCTCGATCCCGACCCCGATCCGGCCGCGTCCTGGGCCGAGCGCAAGCGCCTGTTCGATCTGCCGCGGTCGAGCTGGCAGGACTACGACAAGGGGCTGATCTCGGCGGGCGGAGGCGTCTTCCCGCGCTCCGCCAAGGCGATCCCGCTTTCGCCCG
>JAJKJG010000034.1 GCA_021154065.1 Methylobacterium sp. | reverse complement strand
GGGAGCGCGTGGCGTGCGCGGCCGCCGAGCTGGGCGGCCCAGAGACCGAGGGCGGACATGGCCAGGGCGTGGTCCCAGCCGGTCATGGGGTGGGCGAGGCCGGCGAGCATGCTGTGCGCGCCGTGGCCGGCGTGGGCGAGGGCGAACGACATCGAGGGTTCGATCACCGGTTCTCCTTCCGATTCTGCCGCGCGCGTTGCGTGCGCGCCTTGTCTTACACGCCCAGGTAGCTGTCAACAACCCCCGGCGTGAGCTGGGCCACGTCGCCGGACGCGACGACACGGCCGCGGTTCATGATGTGAAACGAATTGCCGAACTCGCGGACGAAGTCGAGGTACTGCTCGACCAGCGCGATGGCCATGCCGCGCTGCACGAGCTTGCGCAGGACGAGGCCGATCTGCTGGATGACGTTGGGCTGGATGCCCTCGGTCGGCTCGTCGAGGAGGAGGACCTTGGGCTCGCCGACGAGGGCGCGGCCGATGGCGAGCTGCTGCTGCTGCCCGCCCGAAAGGTCGCCGCCGCGCCGGCGCAGCATCTGGGCGAGCACCGGGAAAAGCGAGAACACGTCGTCCGGAATGGTGTGTCGGGCCCGCGCCAGCGGCGCGAAGCCGGTGCGCAGGTTCTCCTCGACCGTGAGCAGCGGAAAAATCTCACGCCCCTGCGGCACGAGCGCGATGCCGCGCCTCGCGCGCTCGAAGGGAGCGAGCGCCGTCACGTCCTCGCCGTTCCACAGGATGCGGCCGCGCGACGCGCTCTTCTGGCCGACGATGGCCCGCATGAGCGAGGTCTTGCCGACGCCGTTGCGGCCCATGACGCAGGCGATCTTCCCCGTCTCAGCGGTGAGCGAGACCGAGCGCAGGGCCTGGGCGGCGCCGTAGTGCAGGTCGATGTTCTCGACGGACAGCATGCTTTTAGCGTCCCAGATAGACTTCGACGACGCGCTCGTTCGCGCTGACCTGGTCGAGCGAGCCCTCGGCCAAGACCGAGCCCTCGTGCAGAACCGTGACCTTGACGTCGAGATCGCGCACGAAGGTCATGTCGTGCTCGACGACGAGGACCGAATGGGTCTCGTTGATGCGGCGCAGGAGCTCGGCGGTTTCGGCGGTCTCCGAGTCGGTCATGCCGGCGACCGGCTCGTCGACGAGAAGAAGGGCCGGGTCCTGCGCCAGGAGCATGCCGATCTCGAGCCATTGCTTCTGGCCATGGCTGAGGTTCGCGGCGAGCTCGTCGCGGCGGTCCTTGAGCTTCACGATCGAGAGAATCTCATCGAGCCGGTCCTGCTCCGCGCCAGACAGGCGGTGCATGAGATTTGCGAACACGCCGCGCTCGCCCTTGAGGGCGAGCAGCACGTTGTCCGCGACGGTGTGGAACTCGAACACCGTCGGCTTCTGGAACTTGCGCCCGATGCCGAGCGTCGCGATCGCAGCCTCGTCGAGCGCGGTGAGGTCGTGCGAGCCCTGGAACACGACGTCGCCCTCATCCGGTCGGGTCTTGCCGGTGATGACGTCCATCATCGTCGTCTTGCCGGCGCCGTTCGGGCCGATGATCGCCCGCATCTCGCCGGGGTCCATGACGAGCGAGAGATTGTTCAAGGCCCGGAAGCCGTCGAAGGAGACGGAGACGCCGTCGACGTAGAGCAGGGCCTGGGTGGTGCGGGCATCCATGACGGCTACTCCGCCGGCTGGGCGGCGGCGGCCGCAGGGAGCCGAGGCGCGCCGCCGTTGCGGCGCCTCGGCCAGTGCTCGGAGATCGAGCCGACGATGCCCTTCGGCAGCAAGAGCGTCGTCAGCACGAACAGGCCGCCCAAGGCGAAGAGCCAGTATTCGGGCAGCGCGCCGGTAAACCAGCTCTTTGCCGCGTTGACGATGACCGCGCCGAGCGCCGCGCCGGCGAGCGTGCCGCGCCCGCCGACCGCGACCCAGATCACCGCCTCGATCGAGTTCGCCGGCGAGAATTCGGAAGGGTTGATGATGCCGACCTGCGGCACGTAGAGCGCGCCGGCAAGGCCCGCCATCATGGCCGAGATGACGAACACGAAGAGCTTGTAGCGCTCGACGCGGTAGCCGAGGAAGCGGGTGCGGCTCTCGGCGTCGCGGATCGCGACGAGCACCTTGCCGAGCTTGGAGGTCACGATGCCCCGAGCGATCAGGAAACCGCCGGCGAGCGCCAGCGCCGAAAGCGCGAACAGCGCCGCGCGCGTCCCCGCCGCCTGGACGTTGAAGCCGAGGATGTCCTTGAAGTCGGTCAGGCCGTTGTTGCCGCCGAAGCCGAAATTGTTGCGGAAGAAGCCGAGCAGCAGGGCGTAGGTCATCGCCTGCGTGATGATCGAGAGATAGACGCCCGTCACCCGCGCCCGGAAGGCGAACCAGCCGAGCGCGAAGGCGAGGACGCCCGGCACGAGCAGCACCATCAGCATCGCGTAGGGGAAATGGTCGAAGCCCCACCAGGCGACCGGCAGCTCCTTCCAGTTCAGGAACACCATGAAGTCCGGCAGCACCGGATGGGCGTAGACGCCGCGCGGGCCGATCTGGCGCATGAGGTACATGCCCATCGCATAGCCGCCGAGCGCGAAGAAGGCGCCGTGGCCGAGCGAGAGGATGCCGCAATAGCCCCAGACGAGGTCGAGCGAGACGGCAAGCAGCGCATAGGTCAGCCACTTGCCGAACAGCACCACGAAATGCGTCGGCACGTGGAAGGCTGAGGTCGGCGGCACGAGGAGGTTGAGGGCCGGGACGAGCACGGCGAGAGCAACGAGGAGCGCCACGAGGGCCGCGCACTGCCCGGTGATGAAGGTGAGAAGGATCGGACGGCGGGTCATTGGTTCTCGCCATCTCTCGCGGCGGTCATCCCGGAAGCCGCACAGCGGCTATCCGGGATCCATGAACACGCACCGAGCGTGGTGGTGGATCCCGGCTCTGCGCTTCGCTCCGGCCGGGATGACAGCCGTGTGTCGGAGAAGGAGAGGCTCATGCCTCGACCGCCCTGCCCTTCAACGCAAAGAGGCCGCGCGGGCGCTTCTGGATGAAGAGGATGATGAAGACGAGGATCATGATCTTGCCGAGCACCGCGCCGGCGAAGGGCTCGAGGAGCTTGTTTGCGACCCCGAGCGTCAGGGCGCCGACGAGCGTGCCCCAAAGGTTCCCGACGCCGCCGAAGACCACCACCATGAACGAATCGATGATGTAGCCCTGGCCGAGATTGGGCGAGACGTTGTCGATCTGCGACAGCGCGACGCCGGCGATGCCGGCGATGCCGGAGCCGAGCCCGAAGGTCAGCGCGTCGATCCAGTTGGTGCGGATGCCCATGGAGGCCGCCATGCGCCGGTTCTGCACCACGGCCCGCATGCGCAGCCCGAACGAGGTGAACTTCAGCACGAGGAGCAGGATGAAGAACACCGCCAGCGAGAAGGCGACGATCCAGATCCGGCTCCAGGTCAGCGCGATGCCGAAGACCTCGAGCGAGCCCGACATGAAGCCCGGGTTGCCGACCTCGCGGTTGTTCGGGCCGAAGATGGTGCGCACCGCCTGCTGCAGAATCAGCGAGATGCCCCAGGTGGCGAGCAGGGTTTCGAGCGGGCGCCCGTAGAGAAAGCGAATGATGCTGCGCTCGATCGCGACCCCGACGCCGCCGGCGACCAGGAAGGCGAGCGGCAGCGCGATGGCGAGCGACAGGTCGAAGAGACCGGGATAGCGCGTGCGGATCAGCTCCTGCACCGCGAAGGTGGTATAGGCGCCGAGCATCACCATCTCGCCATGCGCCATGTTGATGATGCCCATCACCCCGAAGGTGATGGCAAGCCCGATCGCGGCAAGCAGCAGCACCGAGCCGAGGGAGATGCCGTAGAACACGTCCTGCACGGTGCGCAGGATCGCCTGGCGCTTCTCGATGTCGTCGATGCCCCGTTGCGCGGCGGCGCGGAGCCGTTCGGGCGCGTCGGTCGGCAGGCTGCGCAAGAGGGCTTGCGCATCGACGTCGGCGCGGTCGGCGATGACACCGGCGGCCGTCAAGCGGTCGAGCTCGGGCTGGTCGGGCGAGAGGAAGACGAGCGCGGCATTGGCTTCCATGAGGGCCCGGCGGATGCGCGGCTCAGTCTCGCGTTCGAGCGCGGTGCGGACCGTCGGCAGCAGGGCGGCGTTGCGGGCCTTGAACACCGATTGCGCCGCCTCGAGCCGCTTTCCCGGATCGGGCGCGAGCAGCGTCAGCCCGCCGATGGCCGAGTCGATGGCGCGGCGGATCTTGTTGTTGACGCGGACGGGCTTCAAGCCGGCCGGCGGGTCCGAGACCGCCTGCCCGGTCGCGACCTCGCGCAGCGCCTCGGATTTGTCCTTGATGAAGAGCTTCCGTTCGGAAGAGTAGAGCAGCCGGCCGTCGGCGAGAGCCTGCACGACCTCGGCGGCGCGGGGATCGCCGCTTTGCGCCACCTCGACGACGGCGGCCTCGGTCTCGGCATAGCTGTCGGCGGAAAAACGCGGCAGGGCCTCCTCGAAACCCGCGGCGCGGGACGAACCGGCCGAAGCGAGCATCAGGGCAAGCGCCGCGAAAAGAGCGGCCGCACGCGCCGGCAGATTCCGCATGGGATGTTCCGAGTGGGCCTCAAAGGAAACGGGTGGGAGAGTGCTTCTCCCACCCGCCGGTTTCAAGCGCCTCGGGCTAGCTGCCCTGCCCGCCGCACTTCTTCGTCTTCGAGTTGTAGTTGCCGCACTTCAGCGTCACCCAGTCGGCGACGAGGTCCTTCGAGCCGTCGAGCTCCTTCGACCAGGCGTCGCCCGGCACGAGCCCTTCCGTCTTCCAGACCACGTCGAACTGGCCGTCGCCCTTGATCTCGCCGATGAACACCGGCTTCGTGATGTGGTGGTTCGGGAGCATCTTCGAGATGCCGCCGGTGAGGTTCGGCGCCTCGGTGCCCGGCAGGGCGTCGATGACCTTGTCGGGACTGACCGTTCCGGCCTTCTCGACGGCCTTGACCCACATCGCAAAGCCGACGACGTGCGCCTCCATCGGGTCGTTCGTCACGCGCTTGTCGTTCTTCGTGAAGGCTTTCCACTTCGCGATGAACTCCTTGTTCGCCGGCGTGTCGATCGACTGGAAGTAGTTCCAGGCGGCGAGGTGGCCGAGGAGCGGCTTCGTGTCGATGCCGGCGAGCTCTTCCTCGCCGACCGAGAAGGCGACCACCGGGATGTCGGTCGCCTTGATGCCGGCGTTGCCGAGCTCCTTGTAGAACGGCACGTTGGCGTCGCCGTTGATGGTCGAGACGACGGCGGTCTTCTTGCCGGCCGAGCCGAACTTCTTGATGTCGGAGACGATCGTCTGCCAGTCGGAATGGCCGAACGGCGTGTAGTTGATCATGATGTCCGACTCGTGCACGCCCTTGGCCTTGAGATAGGCCTCGAGGATCTTGTTCGTCGTGCGCGGATAGACGTAGTCGGTGCCGGCGAGCACCCAGCGCTGAACCTTCTCCTCCTTCATGAGGTAGTCGATGGCCGGGATCGCCTGCTGGTTCGGCGCGGCGCCGGTGTAGAACACGTTGCGCTCGCTCTCCTCGCCCTCGTATTGCACGGGGTAGAACAGGATCGAGTTCAGCTCCTTGAAGACCGGCAGCACGGATTTGCGGGAAACGCTCGTCCAGCAGCCGAAAACCGCCGCGACCTTGTCCTTGGTGATGAGCTCGCGGGCCTTTTCCGCGAAAAGAGGCCAGTTCGAAGCCGGATCGACGACGACCGCCTCGAGCTTCTTGCCGAGGAGACCGCCCTTCTTGTTCTGCTCGTCGATGAGCATCAGCATGACGTCCTTCAGAGTGGTCTCCGAGATCGCCATGGTGCCCGAAAGCGAGTGCAGGATGCCGACCTTGATGGTCTCCTGCGCCGAGGCGGCCCCGAGCCCCCCCAGCATGGTGGTGCCGGCGACGACGGCGCCGAGCATGGTGCGTCTTGTGAACATCGAGTTGAATTCCCCCTGTGACGGGGCACCCGCCTGCCGGGTGCGCGCCAGGAGTTGGCGCAAGATCGGGGCCAGAGCCGCGGGCCGGCTTTAAGCCGTTGAGGAATCGTTAGGTTTTGGCGAGGGCTGCGCGCCAACTAGGCTGTATCAGCCCGGCTTGAGGGCAAGCCCCGGGCGGAGCTGCCACTCGTTTGATCACTTTTCCGATTATGCTCATTTTTTGATCAAGCCCGCTCCTGCGGAGGCGAGCGGCGGATAAAGCACGCTTTTGAGCCGGGAAGGCCCGTCCACAACTTATCCACAGGCCCTCCCGGGCTAATCCGCTGCGATTCCGGCGAGAGTCCGGAGGCCGCAAAATCCGGAACGACTCGTTCTTGCCGATGTTCATGTTTTGTTCTTATGATGGGCAACGCCCCGGATGACGGGCAACGCCCCCGACGATGATGCACCAAGACCCCGACGATGATGGGCAACACCCGCGATGATGATGGACCCGCCCCGATGATGTCGAGCCCGCGCGAGGAGCTCCGGAGCCTCGACGTTCAGCGGATCGACGCGGTTTGCGGCCGCGCGGCGGTCGTCGCGCGCCTGCGCCAGCTTCTGCCGCGGATGGAAGAGCGCGGCTCAGCGCGGGTGCTGCCCTTCGGGCTCGCGGCGATCGACGGCCAGCTTCCGCAGGGCGGCCTCGCGCTCGACGCCGTGCACGAGCTCACCGGCGCGGACGAGGCCGACATGCCGGCCGCCTTCGGCTTCATGGCGGCGCTTCTCGGCCATGCCGCGGCCGCCGGCCGGGCCGGGACGCCGGCCTTGCTGGTGCTTTCGCGCCGCAGCCTCGACGCGTTCGGCAGGCCCTATGCGCATGGGCTGAAGGAGCTCGGCCTTCAGCCCGGCCGGCTCCTCCTCCTCGAGGCCGCGGCCGACCGGCAGGTCCTGTGGGCGCTCGAGGAGGCGCTGCGCCTGCGCGCCGCCCCGGCGCTTGCCGGGTGGCTTGGCGGCCGGCTCGATCTCAAGGCCAGCCGCCGCCTGCAGATCGCCGCCGAAAATTCCGGCGCCCTCCTTCTCGTGCTGCGCCCGCCGCAGGCCGAGGAGGCGAATGCGGCGGCGACCCGCTGGCGGGTCAGGGCCGCACCCGCCGCCCGCGACCGCTTCGCCTGCTTCGAGCGCTGGCGATGGCGCATCTCGCTCGAACGCTGCCGCAACGGACGTCCGGGGGAGTGGATATTGGAGTTGCGTGATCCGGAGTTGAGTCATGCCGCGCATCCTTTCGGTCTGGTTGGATCGCTGGCCGATCCGGCGCTTCCTGCAGGCGCAGAGCCGCAAACCCGCCGCCGAGCCGGTTGATCCTGCCCGCCCCTTCGTCCTCGCGCTCGACGCCTCCGGCGGCCCCAAGGTCGCGGCCCTCAACGACGCCGCTCGCGCCGAGGGCATCGCCGCGGGAGAAAGGATCGCCGACGCGCGGGCGAAGGCGCGCGGGCTGCAGATGCGCGACCTCGATCCGCAAGCCGATGCCGCGGCGCTACGCCGCCTCGCGCTCTGGGCAACGCGCTACACGCCCGCGGTTAGCGCCTGGAATGAGGACAACGGCGCCGACGGGCTCTTCCTCGACATCGCCGGCGCGAGCCATCTCTTCGACGGCGAAGCCGCGCTCATGACCGATCTGCGCCGCCGCCTTGCGGGCTTCGGCCTGCCGGCGCGGCTTGCGCTCGCCGATGCGCCCGGCGCCGGCTGGGCGCTCGCGCGCTACGCTGGCGCCGCGGACATCCGCGTCCCTTCGGGCGGCGAAAGAGCCGCCGTCGAAAGGCTGCCGATCGAGGCGCTGCGGCTCGATCCCGCGACGCGATTTTCGCTCCGCCGTCTCGGCCTCAAGCGCGTCGGCGATCTTCTCGACAAGCCGCGCGCCCCTTTGAGCCGCCGCTTCGGCGCGAGCCTTCTCCTGCGCCTCGATCAGATCCTCGGCCGCATTCCCGAGCCGATCGATCCCGTCGCGGCCCCGCCGCTCTACGAGACGGCCCGCCGGTTCCTCGATCCGATCGTCGCGCAAAGCATGGTCGTTCGCACGGCGCGCCGCCTCTTCGAGGATCTGGCGCCCAGGCTCGAGCAGGACGGCGTCGGCGCGCGCCGTCTGCGGCTCATGCTCTACCGCGTCGACGGCGAGACCTTTTCGGTCGAGCTCGGCCTTGCGGCTCCGACCCGCAACGCGACCTATATCGAGCGTCTCTTCGACCTCAGATTCGACCGCCTTGTCGGCACGATCGATCCCGGTTTCGGCTTCGAGACGATCCGCCTCGATGCCGTCGCGGTCGAGCCCCTGAAGCCCCGGCAGGACACGCTCTCCGGCTCCGAGGGCGAAGCGGCAGGCGAGCGTGCGATTTCGCTGATCGATGCGCTGTCGCAGCGCTTCGGGCGCGACGGTCTTGCCCGCCCCTGGCCGGTCGCAAGCCACATCCCGGAACGCGCCGTCGTGGCGCGCAGCGACGTCGAGAGCGAGCCGGAGTGGGCGCCGGACGAGGAAGCGCCGCCGCGTCCGGCGCTGCTCTTGCCTGAGGCCGAGCCGGCGGACGTCGTCGCCGTGGTGCCGGAAGGGCCGCCGCGCCGCTTCCGCTGGCGCGGACGCATCCACCGCGTCGCCCATGCGCAGGGGCCGGAGCGCATCGCGCCGGAATGGTGGCGCCGGCAGAAGCCGCAAGCAACGCGCGACTACTACATCGTCGAGGACGAAGCCGGCCGCCGCTTCTGGCTCTTCCGCGAAGGCCTCTATCGCGAGACGCCCGAGCCGCGCTGGTTCGTGCACGGCCTCTTCGCATGACCCCCTCTCCCCGCCTGCGGGGCGATCGCATTCTCACGAAGCCGGCGCGCAATTCCCCTCCCCCCTTGTGGGGGAGGAGGAGCGACTCGGCCAGCAAATGTGTGAATGCCGTAGGCCTGCGGGGGGAGGCTACTCGCGCCGGGGAGGCGCGAGCGGG